>CAZDSQ010000038.1:0-18448 GCA_964508295.1 uncultured Oscillospiraceae bacterium
ATATCGCTCGTGCTTTGCACGAATATAGCTGAGGCACACTTCCTTACGGAGTGTGTCTCAAGAGGGGGATTTTTGTACCCTTAATAAAAACACTTGTCAAATTTAAATTTTTCCTATATAATTTAATTAAAGAGAACCTTTAAAGGAGGAATTTTATGCCAAGTAATACCGTTTTTAAGATCAAAACAAGTCAGGAAAACTTAGTTCTCCGTGTTGCAAAGGGCCACTTTGCCACAAGCAACGCGCACAGTAATTACTACATTGACGTTGCGGCACAAAAATCCCGTCTTTCAGAGGCAAAAGCCGTTGCAAAAAAGCTTTGCGGCGGATACAAATATTCAACCACAATTGTTGATACTATTCTCTGCCTTGACGGAACCGAGGTTATCGGAACCTGCCTTGCAGACCAGCTTGTAAAGCACGATTTTATTAACATCAACGCTCATCAGACTATTTATGTTGTAACACCCGAATATAATAACTCTCAGCTTTTGTTCAGAGATAATATGGTTCCCACAATACGTGGCAAGCACGTTCTTATTCTTGCCGTTTCGGTTTCATCGGGCGCAACCGTCAGCTCCGCTATTGACGCTGTTAAATACTACGGCGGTGAGGTTGCAGGCGTTGCATCCATCTTTGCCACCAAGAAGGAGATCGGCGGCCTTGAGATAAACTCGGTTTTTGACCCTTCCGACTTAGAGGGTTACTTTGCCGTTCCCGCCCACGAATGTCCCTTATGCGCTAAGGGCGAAAAGCTCGACGCTTTGGTAAACTCCCACGGATATTCCAAGCTCTAAAAGTAAAAAGCCACCCGCTCGGGTGGCTTTTTGTTTTAGAAGTATCCGTTTTTCCTTATTTCTCGGGGCGTGGCACCGATCTGCTTTTTCAAGACCTTTCTGAAATAGGAGCTCGAGCTAAAACACAGCATATCACTTATTTCCTCAACCTTTTTGTCGGTGGTTAAAAGAAGCTCGGTGCCCATCTCGCACAGCACCCTCTGTCTGTAATCGTTTGGAGTTGTGCCCGTGCACTTTTTAAAAAGCGAATACATATAAGGCTCGCTGATGGCGCACAGCTCTGCAATCTCGCTAAGGGGAAAAAAGGGGTGCTCTCTTATGCAGTTCTTCACAATGTCCACCCGCTCGGCCTCTCTGTTCTCGGCCGCAGGCTTTAAGAGAGGTGCCGCCTCTGCCATAACGGCATAAAAACGGGCGAGCGCATCTAAGCTTACCTTCCTGCCTTTAGTTTCTATAGCCATAACTTTTTCGGCAAGCTCGTCGCTGCAGTCTAAGCTCTGCAGCTCAAAATTCATCTTTTCGCTAACTCCAAGCTCGACAAATGCAAACGAAAGAAACTGTATCTCGTCCTCGCCGTACCAATAGGACTGATAGCCCAAATTTTTGGGGATAAAAAAGAGCTGCCCCTCTTTTACCTCTACGCTTTTTTTATCCGAAACCAGCTCGGCCCGACCCTTTATCATATAGGCAAGAAAGTTTGTGGGTATACCTTTTCGGAAATCGTTGTGGCGGTATTTTGAGAAGGTGATCTTAAGAAAATTAAAGTCTTTAGATAAAACTGCCGCTTCCACCGACTTTTACCTCACTTTTATCATAGAATTTTACCTCTTTTTTATATTATATTATATTTTTTAAATTTGTCAATTTGATATAATGGGTTTAAACGGAGGTGCAAACCTATGAAAACAAAACAGATTATTTTTACCAAAATAAACACCGCAGAGCTTGTTGAGGCGGAATACGGCGAGCCAAGATCCGACGAGGTCGTTGTTGAAACGCTTTTTAGCTCGATAAGCTGCGGAACAGAGCGAGCAAATATCACGGGCGACCCCAACGTGAGCATTGCAACCGAGGAAAACCCGCCCGTTGTTTTCCCAAGATACGCAGGCTACAGCAGCAGCGGAGTTGTTATCGCAAAAGGTGACGCTGTTAAATCTGTAAACGTCGGCGACAGGGTTGCGCTTTCCTGGAGCTACCACAAAAAGATAAACGTTATGTCCGAAAAGAACGTTGTTAAATTTGACGATGCTGTGTCCTTTGAGGATGCCGCCCTCTGCCAGATAGCAACCTTTCCCTTGGCGGCAATCAGAAAAACCGAGCTTGAAATAGGCGAGTCCTGCTTAGTTATGGGTCTTGGAATTTTGGGCCTTTTCGCCGTAACGCTTGCAAAGGCGGCGGGCGCAGTTCCCGTAATTGCAGTTGACCCCGTAGCCGAGAGGCGAGAAAAGGCGCTCAAATTCGGCACCGACTATGCATTTGACCCTAATGATGCTGATTTTGCCAAAAAAGTTAAAGCAGTAACCGGCGGCGGAGCCAACACCGCCATTGAGGTTACGGGGCTCGGAATAGGCTTAAATCAATGCCTTGACTGCATGGCAAGGTTTGGCAGGGTTGCGCTTTTGGGCTGCACAAGGGACAAAAACTTTAACGTTGACTACTACAGAAAGGTGCACGGCCCCGGAATAAAGCTCATAGGCGCTCACACCTTGGCCCGCCCCGAATCCGACTCCTCGGCAGGTTTCTTTACCCAAAAAGACGATATGAGATCCCTCTTAAAGCTTTGCACTCTTAAGCGAATAAGCCTTAAGGATATGGTTGACGCTGTTTTCTCTCCCGAAAACTGCGGCGAGGTTTACACAAGGCTTATAAACGACAAAAACTTCCCTACAGTTTCGCAGTTTGATTGGAGGGAAATAAAATGAAAAAGATAAAGATTGCGCAGATAGGTGTTAACGAATACAGCCACTCACAAGAGATCTTCGGTTCACTTACAAAGCAAAATGACATCTTTGAGTTTGTGGGCTACGCTCTGCCCGAAAACGAGGAAGAGCGTCTTTCAAAACGTGCGTCGGAGCTTGCGTCATTTAAGAAAATGACGGTTGAGGAAATTTTAAGCGACCCCGAGATAGAGGCGGTCAGCATAGAAACCGACGAGGTATATCTTACCAAATACGCCTTGATGGCGGCAAGAGCAGGCAAGCACATACACATGGAAAAACCGGGCGGCGTGTCCTTAGAGGACTTTGAGACGCTTATCGGCGAAATGAAAAAGAGCGGAAAGGTTTTTCACACGGGGTATATGTACCGCTACAACCCTTACGTTATGGATATAATACAGCGGGCGAAAAACGGTGAGCTTGGCGTGATTTACAGCGTCGATGCACAGATGAACAGCTCTCACCCCAAAGCTCAGCGAGAGTTTTTAAGTAGTTTCCCCGGCGGAATAATGTTCTTTTTGGGTTGCCACCTTATAGATTTAGTACTGCAGATAAAGGGCACACCCCAAAAAATCACAACCTTTAACAAAAGAACGGGCAAAGACGGGGTTGCCTCTACCGACTTTGGTATGGCGGTGCTGGAATATGAAAACGGCGCCAGCTTTGTAAAATCCAATTCAAGCGAAATCGGCGGATTTATAAGGCGCCAGCTTGTAATTAACGCCGAAAAGGGCACAATCGAGGTAAAACCGCTCGAGATTCACGCAGGCGCAGGCTCGCTTCAGGTTACCGACAAGGTTGAATACACAAACACGGGCTGGGCGGCGCCGGGAGAAAAGTCAAGGAGCGAGGTTTATGACAGATACGACCTTATGATGCGATCCTTTGCACAGTACGTAAGAGGGGAAAAGCAAAACCCATACACCCTCGATTATGAATTAGAACTTTTTAAAACAATATTAAAATGCTGTGAGGAATAATTATGAAAGCAATTTTAGTTAATGGCGACAAATCTTTAAGATGGGACAACGTTCTCGACCCCGTTATAAAATCTGACGAGGTGTTAGTTGAAATTCACGCCGCAGCGCTCAACCGAGCCGACCTTATGCAGAGAGAGGGCAACTATCCCCCACCCGAGGGCTGTCCCGAGTGGATGGGGCTTGAAATTGCGGGCGTTATCGTAGAGATGGGCGACGAGGCTAAGGAAAAATCCAGCTACAAAATCGGCGACAAGGTTTGCGCCCTTTTGGGCGGCGGCGGATACGCCGAGTACGTCAGCGTTAAGTACGATATGTTGATGCCCGTTCCCGAAAACTGCTCTATGGTTGAGGCCGCCGCAATTCCCGAGGCTTTTGCAACCGCATATTTAAACCTCTTTATCGAGGGCAAGATTCAGGCGGGCAACACCCTTCTTATGAACGCAGGCGCATCGGGCCTTGCCAGCGTTATCATTCCTATGGCAAAGGCGTTTGGAATAAGGGTTATCACAACCGTGCGCTCTGACTCTCTTGCCGCATCCATAAAGCACCTTAACGCCGACCTTATTGTTAACACCACCAAAGAGGACATTGCAGAGGTTTTAAAGCGTGAGCTTGGGGCGGGCAGAGGGGTTGACGTTGCCATCGACTGCCTCGGCGGCGAGATAATGGGCAAGTGCATCCACTATCTTACCCACGGCGCAAGGTGGATAATGATTGCCGCTCTCGCAGGCGAAAGGACCGAGATCGACCTTCGGAACATCTACATGAGAAACGTCAGAATAATCGGCAGCACCCTGCGCTCAAAGCCGCCCAAGGTCAAGGCGGAAATTCTTGCAAGCCTTGTAAAAGACGTCTTCCCAAAAATCTCGTCGGGCGAGGTAAAGCCCACCATTCACGCCGTTCTTCCCATAGAAGAAGCCGAAAAGGCACACGATATTCTCTATCAGGGCAAGAACGTCGGCAAGGTTGTTTTAACTGTAAAATAAAGTTTTCTATACACTGTTTGTTACGATGTCTTTTGGCCCCCTCTGACGAGGGGGCTGTCATTTTTTAAATGACTGGGGGAGAGAAACCAAAAGAGAAAATCTCTCCCTCCGTCTTTTGCCTTCGGCAAAATCCATCTCCCTCGTCAGAGGGAGGCAGTTAAAAAGGACGAATTCCTTATGAATTCGTCCTATGGGTTGCTAAAATAGTATGTTGCTTATGTTTAGAGTATAAATTTATCATCCTCGGTAAGACCCAATTTTTCGACTGCTCTTGCAAAGATTGCGGGTGCCTTGTCAAGCTCTTTGTTGGTGTGAGCATCACTTCCGAGGTAGAATTTACAGCCGCAGTTTTTCGCAATTCTGTAAACCCTTAAAACCGCCTCCTCGCTCTCGGCGCAGAAGTTCATATCGTCGGCATTTAACTCAATTCCCACTCCAAGCTCGGCCGCCTTTGTAAACAGCTCGGTCATCTCCTTTTCGGGAAGGGCCTTGAGGGTTTCAACATAGTCGTTAAAATCGGGGGTGATAAGCCTGCAGGTTAAATGCGCAAGACCGACCTTTTTAAAGGGCAGGTCAAGGCTTAAAACGTGGGCAAAGCGCTCTATCCAAGTTTTTACTCTCGCCTCAGTTGTAGCGACCTGCTCTCCCGTTACGGCAAAGCTTGTCATGTGAAAATGGGTTGTGGGGATTACAATAAAATCCACAAGCTCCATTTTTTCTTTTGTGATAGCAAGGGTAAGGTGGCGGTCAAGCTCGGTTTCGCAGCCGAACAAAAATCTTATTCCGTCTGCCTGCGGCAGAGGCTTAGCCTCGCATATATGCTCATAATTCTGCTTGCCGTACCACTGGGTGTAGCCCTCTATAGCGGTGTCCCAAAAGTGATCGGTTAGGCAAATGGTTTTAAGGTTGTTTTTCTTGGCATAGTTTAAAATTGCCTCGGGTGTCTGATTGTCATCGTGCGAACAAAGAGATAATCTCGAATGAATATGCAGATCGTTGTCAACGGTATATTTCATTTTACCGCCCCCTTTTGTCTAAAGTTTAGCACCCGAGAAAAACCTTGTCAATGTACAATATTCTTTTATAAGTTGAACTATTTTCCCAAAAAGCAAAACAAAAGCCGCCTTTTCGGCGGCTTTTGTTACTTTATTTTCCAAATTTCCTTGGCGTACTCTTTTATTGTTCGGTCAGACGAGAACCTGCCTGCATTGCACATATTAAGCCAGCCTTTTTTTAGAAAGGCGTACCTATCCTGATAGCAGCGGTTTACCTCTATCTTGGCCTTAAGATAGCTGTCAAAATCATAAAGCAGATAATAGTGGTCTGCCTTGTGCCAAGAAGCGCCCTTTAAAAGCGCGTTGTAAAGCTCCTCAAACATTCCGGTGCCGTCATCAGAAAGGGTGCCGTCAACAAGAGCATCTAAGCAGCGGCGGATGCGCGTGTCGTTCTTATAAAGCTCGGCGCTATCGTAGCTTTCAGAAATCAGCTCAATATCCTCGTTTTTTGCGCCGAATCGGAAATTATTTTGCTCGCCCGCCGCCTCGAAAATCTCGATATTTGCGCCGTCATAGGTGCCTATCGTTACGGCGCCGTTAAGCATCAGCTTCATATTGCCCGTTCCCGATGCCTCTGTTCCCGCAGTTGATATCTGCTCTGAAACATCGGCGGCGGCAACTATCTTTTCGGCATAGGAAACATTGTAGTCCGAAACAAAAATGACCTTTATTTTATCCCTTACCTGCTCGTCATTTTCAATAAGGCGAGCTATTTCGTTTATAAGCTTGATAACTGCCTTGGCTCTGAAATAACCCGGAGCGGCTTTTGCGCCGAAAAGGAAGGTGGTGGGAAAAAAATCGGGTAAACTACCCTCTTTTATCTCAAAGTAAAGCTCTAAAATTGCAAGGGCGTTTAAAAGCTGACGCTTGTATTCGTGCAGCCTTTTTATCTGGGCATCAAGTATAAAATCGGGCGAAATTTCTTTACCCTCTTTTTTGAGCATAAAGTCGCAGAGCCGACGCTTGTTTTCATAGCGGATAGACGCAAACTCGTCAAGCACCGCCTTGTCATCGGCGTATTTTTCAAGCTCCTTGAGCCTGTCAAGGTTATAGACCCAATCCTCACTGCCTAAGAGCCTCGTAACAAGGCTTGACAGCCCCGCGTTGCAGAGCCTTAGCCAGCGGCGCTGTGTAATGCCGTTTGTCTTGTTCTGAAACTTTTTGGGGTAGAGAGAATAAAAGGCATTTAAAACATTGTCCTTTAAGATCTCGGTGTGAATGGCGGCAACGCCGTTTATATGGGCAGACACAGCGCAGGCAAGATATGCCATATTTACCCTGCCATCCTGCACTATAAGCAGGCGGGAGAGCTTGTCGGGGGCAACCTTTTTTTGTCTTAACTCGGCGCGCATAGCCTTGTCGATTCTCACAATTATGTGCGCAACCTCTTTTGAGACCCGCTTTACAAGCGCCATATCCCATTTTTCCAGCGCCTCGGGCATTACGGTGTGGTTTGTGTAGTTAAACACCCTTTTGCAGATTTCAAGCGCGCTGTCAAACTCAACTCCCTCATTCATTAACAGCCTTACAAGCTCGGGAATTGAGATAACGGGGTGTGTATCGTTAAGCTGAATGGTTACAAAATCGGCAAGGCGCTCAAAGTCTTCGCCGTGCGCCGCCTTAAATTTTCTAAGAATATCCTGAAGCGAGGCAGAGGAGAAGAAATACTGCTGTTTTAACCTCAACAGCTTGCCCGAAAAGGTTGAATCGTTGGGGTAAAGCACCCTTGAAATGTCCTCGGCACGATTTTTCTGCCTTACCGACTGGTCGTATTTCTGGTCGTTAAACATTTCAAAGTCAAACTGCACGGTGGGCTCTGCCTGCCAGAGCCGCAGGGTGTTTATGTGTTTTGCGCCGTAACCGATAATTGCCATATCGTAGGGCACGGCGCGCACATCGCCGTCAGAAAATCTAACGAGTACGCTCTCGCTCTCTTGCCTTACAGACCAAGGGTCGCTCTCTGCGCCCCAATCGTCGAGGCTCTCTTTTTGAAAGCCGTTTTCAAAACGCTGGCGGAAAAGCCCAAAGCGGTAACGAATTCCGTAGCCGTCAAGCGCTATGCCGTGTGTTGCGGCGCTGTCCAAAAAGCATGCGGCAAGTCTGCCAAGTCCGCCATTACCAAGCGCAGCATCCTCTATTTCCTCAAACTGTGAAATATCTGCTTCCAGAGCCGTTAGGACCTCTTTTACCTCGTCTAAAAGCCCTGCGCAGAGCAGATTGTTGTAAATAGCTCTGCCCATCAAAAACTCTGCCGAGAAATAATAGGCTCTGCGTTTTTTGTTATCGCGAATTTGCGAGCGCTCCCAAGGCCTTGCAATCTCTGACATAACAGCCTTTGAAACGGCTCTGTGAAGTTCTTTCGTGCTTAAATCAGAAACCTTTTTCTGAAACTCGGAAAGAGCAAACAGCTCTATCTTATTCTTTATCTGCACTAAATTTCCTCCAATTTAAAAGGATTCATTCTGTGATAAAGCCGGGTGTAGTAAAGTAAAAATCCCGATGCGGCAGAATTTATCTGCTCTGGGCGCGCCCTCCATTTCCAGTTTACGCCGAGGGTTGAGGGGGTGTTCATTCTTGCCTCGGACGAAAGACCGATAAGGTCCTGCATAGTTAAAATGCAGGTGTCGGCAACGCTAGAGAGCGCCGCAATCATCATTTTTTCTCGAAGCGCGGCTGGCGAAGGCGCGGCAAGATAGCGCATAGCCCCCTCAACCGTTTCTCCCGATGCCGAGGCTATCCATCCGTTTAATGTGTCGTTATCGTGAGTGCCTGTGTAGACAACGCTGTTTTTTGTATGATTGTGGGGCATATAGTCGCTCTCGCCGCCATCAAAAGCAAACTGCAAAACCTTCATTCCCGGGAAGCCGCTCTTTTTTAAAAGCTCTTTTACCTCGTCGGTCAAAAAGCCTAAGTCCTCTGCGATAATAGGCAGGTCACCAAGTGCCTTTTTAAAGGCGTTAAAAAGCTCCATTCCCGGTCCTTTTCTCCATACGCCGATTTTGGCGTTTTCAGCCCCAAAAGGAATACAGTAATAGGCCTCAAAGCCTCTGAAATGGTCGATGCGCACCACGTCATAGGTGCAGAGGCTCATTTTAAGGCGGCGGATCCAGAACTTATATTTATCGCGGCGCATATATTTCCAGTTGTAAACGGGGTTGCCCCAAAGCTGACCCTCCTCTGAAAAGGCATCGGGCGGGCAGCCTGCAACCTCGATAGGCTTAAAGTCGCCATCTAACAAAAACTGCTTGGGGTTTGCCCAAACGTCTGCGCTGTCGGCAGAAACGTAAATGGGCAGGTCGCCTATAATATAGATGCCCTTTGAGTTGGCGTACTTTTTTAAGGCCGTCCACTGCTTGAAAAAGAAGTACTGCAGCATTTTATGGTACAAAATTCTGTCCTTTTCTTTTTCGCGCCAGAGCGCAAGGGCGGCTTTTTCGCGGCGGCGGATAGAACCTTCCCACTCTGCGAAAGCCGCACCGCCGTGGGCATCCTTTACCGCCATAAACAAGGCGTAATCATCCAGCCAAACGGCACTTTTTTCGCAAAATCTGTAAAAGTCCTCGGGGATCCTAACCTTAAAATTGGCAAAGACCTTTTTAAAGACCTTTTCTCTGCCCTCTTCAACGCAGGCAAAGTCCACCTGCGCAGCGTCATCTCCCCAGTTTATGCCCTCGTAGTCCTCTTTTTTGAGAAAGCCCGAGCGGCAGAGGAGCTCCAAATCTATAAAAAACGGATTTCCCGCAAAGGACGAATAGCTCTGATAAGGCGAGGCACCAAAGCCCGTGGGGCAAACAGGCAAGATTTGCCAGTACCTCTGGCCCGCTCCCTTTAAAAAGTCGACAAAAGCATAGGCGCTCTTTCCCAAGGTGCCTATTCCGCAGTCGCTAGGAAGCGAAGAAATATGCATCAGAACTCCGCCGGCTCTCACCCTTTGTTTTTCCATCTTAAAAATCCTCACTTTGCATCTGTATACACCATATTTTACCATAAGAGCCCCAATAAAACAACATAAATTTATCCCTTTACTGCGCCTGCGACAACGCCTTTTATGATATATTTCTGGCAAGATGCATAGAAAATTATTATGGGGATAATGGCAAGAACAAGCATCGCCATAAGTCCGCCGTAGTCGGTGGCACCGTAGGCGCCCTGCATCGCAATTTGAATGGCAACGGGAATTGTTTTCTCATCTGTTCCCAGCACGAGATAAGGCAGCAGATAGTCGTTCCATATCCACATAGCGTTAAGGATAGCAACCGTTATGGCGGTCGGCTTTAAAATGGGCAGTACCACCATAAAAAAGCTCTGCAGAGGGTTACAGCCGTCAATGGTTGCCGCCTCCTCAATTTCGAGCGGTATGCTCTTTATAAAGCCCGACAGCATAAAGACCGAAAGTCCCGCTCCAAATCCGAGATAGACAAGTGTTATTCCAAAAACATTATCGAAATTCACCTTGTTTACAATATATGTCATTGTATACATAACCATCTGAAAAGGAACTATCATGCTGAAAACAAAGATATAGTAAAGCGCCTTATTTAATTTCGACTTTACTCGGATTATATACCACGCCGTCATTGCCGTGCCCACAACTATCAGAATGACCGACACCACGGTTATAAAGACTGACCTTAAAAACGCCGCAAAGAATCCCGAAGTTGTAAGGCCGTTTATATAGTTTTGCACTCCGTTAAAGGTTTCGGCATTTGGAAGCTCAAAGGGTGCGCCCGAGATATAAAGGCTCGACTTAAAGGAGTTTATAAGCACGATTACGAGCGGAATTAAAAACACCGCCGCAAGCACACACAACAAGACGAAAAGCACAAGATCTACAACACTCTTTTTTTGCATTAGTGCTCAACCTCCCGACTTCCCGTCAGCCTAAGCTGGAAAAAGGCTATAACCGCAACAATTACAAAGAAGACGACCGCCTTTGCCTGACCTACTCCCTGCCAGCCTACACGCCCGTAAAACGTGTTGTAGATATTAAGCGCCAGCATCTCGGTGGTTTTTTCGGGTGCGCCTGCGGTAAGCGCAAGGTTCTGGTCAAACATCTTAAAGGAGTTTGTAAGGGTCAAAAATGTGCATATCGTAATCGACGGCATTACCATAGGAATTTTGATTTTCATTAAGGTTTTAAAGGGCGAAGCTCCGTCGATAGATGCCGCCTCTAAGAGCGAGGTCGGAATGTTCTGAAGCCCCGCAATGTAGATTACCATCATATAGCCGATAAGCTGCCAGTTTGTTAAAACAACAAGCCCCCAAAAGCCGTACTCGGTCTTAAAGGTTATATCCACCCCGAAGGCAGAGAGAACGCCGTTGATTAGCAGGTTCCAGATATATCCCAAAACTATTCCGCCGATAAGATTGGGCATAAAAAACACCGAGCGGAAAAGGTTTGTGCCGCGAATGCCTCGGGTAAGGGCAAGCGCAAGCATAAAAGCAAAGACATTTACCGTTACCACCGAAACTATTGTAAACGCGGCGGTGAAAGTGAGCGCTCCCACAAAATCGGTGTCGGTCGTAAATGCTCTTATATAGTTTTGCACGCCGTTAAAGCTTGCATTTTCAACCGTTGTAAACTCGGTAAACGAAAGACCCACGCCCATCACAAAGGGCAGAATGAAGGCAAGGATAAAAGCAAGCAGCGTCGGCAAGACAAAAATCGGAAAATATTTTTTAAGAGAACTGTTCATCTCTCGCCGTTTCCTTTCTCAGTGGCTTTTAAAACGGTCGCTCTACTTGTGTAGAGCGACCTTTTAAGCTATAAAATTATTTTGTGCTCGACTCGCTTTCCTTTTTCCAGCTATCTATCATATCGCTTTTTACCGCTGACCACTCTTTTGTGCCCTGAGCGTATTTTAAGAGCGACGAGCCAAAGCTTTCCTTAAAGGTCTGCGAGGGGAAGATGGTAAAGTTCCAAGGAACAGTAACAATATCGTCCTCGTCCATCCAGTCAAGGACCTCCTGTGCCAGCGGGTCCTGCGGCTCCTCGTCATCGTTAAAGGTGTCAAAGGGCGCTATAAAGCCAAGCTCCTCTGTTACAAACTTTTTGCCCGTAGAGCTGGAATATAACCAGTAGATAAAGTCCTCAGCGGCTTTCTGATCCGCCTCGCTCGCCTTGGAGTTTATGGCATAGAAGTTTTCTGTTCCGATGCAAAGTCCCTGATTTTCCTCGCCCTCTACACCGGTATATATTGGCAGAAATCCCAAGTTCTCTGCCTTGACCTTGTTTCCGCTGACATCTGAGATCTGGCTCCAAGCCCAGTTTCCGTTCTGCACCATTACGCACTTTTCAAGCGCAAACTCAGCCATAGAATCAACAACGGTTTTTGTGCCGAGTGTTTTTCTGTCAACTGTCGAATTGTTTATATAAAGATCAAAAATGTTCTTGAAATTATCGGCATAGTCAAAGGTGATCTCGCCGGTTTTATCTGAGGTGAGGTCTACCTTGTTTTTCTCAAACTCGTAGTATAGCGGCAGGTTTGCAAGATGGGTCTGCCAGCGCCAGTCCTCACCTGTTTTAAGAGAGGTTGCGGCAAAAACGCCGTCAATTCCAAGTGCCTCGCGGTTTTTCTGCATATCCTCAACAACTGCTTTAAGCTCAGCAAAGCTGTTTACGTCGTCCATACTGTCAAAGCTTACCGCCTTGTCAGGCAGAGCAAAATATTTGTCGGTGAGTGCCTTGTTATAGATAATGCCATAGCCCTCTACAACATAAGGAATACCAAAAACCTTGCCGTCTACCTCAACTGCAAGCGATTTATCGGTCAAATGCTCGTAAAGCTTGGTATCAGACAGGTCTGCGCAGTAGTCCTTCCAGTTGGCGTAGCCTTTGGGCCCGTTTATCTGAAAAAGGGTGGGCGCCTCGTCGGTTGCCATCTTTGCCGCAAGGGTGGATTCGTAGGCGTTATTCGCCGCAGTTTCAACTATGACCTTAACGCCGGTTTCCTTCTCGTACTCCTCTGCTATCTCTTTATAGATATCAGCACTCTCCGGTTTAAAGTTAAGGTAGCGCACCTTTCCAACGCTTTCATCGCCTCCGCTTCGGTTGCATCCGCTAAAAACTGTGAGTGCCAAAGCTAACGCAAAAACAAGACTTAATGCCTTTTTGAATTTTTTCATTTTCTGCCTCCGTTTTTAATTTTAAAAGCAAAGCCTTACTTGTTGCTCTTTTTAAAAAAATGTGATATAGTGTTTAAGGATTTTTGCTTTTATTTTTATAGTTTCAATGTAATTTTTACCGAAGGCAAGCCATCTTATACATAAAAATTTTAAAAAGAGGCAGCAAGAAGGAGCTTTTAAGGTGAACGAAAAAGGACAAAAAATAAAAAAAGCGCTCAAATGCGCTTTTCCTAAAACCATTCCGATTATGGCGGGCTTTTTGTTTTTGGGAATGTCGTACGGAATTTATATGCGGGTCTCGGGCTTCAGCTTTATTTACCCGATGCTTATGGCGCTGACCATTTTCGGCGGCTCACTGGAGTTTGTTGCAGTAACAATGCTGCTTGGTTCCTTTGCGCCTTTGCAGACATTTATAATGACCCTTTTAATTCAGGCGCGGCACATTTTTTACGGCATTTCGATGCTTGAAAAATACAAGGGCACAGGCCTTAAAAAGCTTTATCTCATTTTCGGAATGTGCGACGAGAGCTTTTCTATAAACTGCTCTGCCGATGTTCCTGCGGGCGTTGACCGCGGCTGGTTTATGTTTTTTGTAACGCTGTTAAATCAGCTTTATTGGGTAACGGGCGCGACACTCGGCGGCCTCTTAGGCTCGCTTATCACCTTTAACACCGAAGGCATCGAGTTTGTTATGACTGCGATGTTTGTGGTCATTTTTTTAGAGCAATGGCTCAAGGAGAAACAGCACTACTCCTCGCTTATCGGCGTTTTAGCCTCGGCGGCTTGTCTTATCATTTTCGGAGCGGAATCGTTTATGCTGCCGACTATGGTTTGCATTCTCTGCCTGCTCTCGCTCTTTAAAAAGCCGATAGAAAAGGCAGGTGGTGAGGTATGACACTGACACAGCAAATCATCACCATTGCCCTCTGCGTTTTGGGAACTATGGCAACGAGGTTTCTGCCCTTTATCGTTTTCTCAGGCAATAAGCCCACCCCGAAATTTATTGAGTATTTAGGCAAGGCTCTGCCCGCCGCAATTTTCGGAATGCTTATAGTCTACTGCCTTAAGGACGTAAACCTGCTTTCATTCAGCTTCGGAATTCCCGAGCTTATCTCAATTGTTTTTGTGGTGGTTCTGCACTTATGGAAGCGGCAGATGCTCTTATCAATTGCAGGCGGCACAGTGCTTTATATGCTTTTGGTACAGCTTGTATTTTAAACAAAAAATCCCTCCGTCATTTTCCTTTGGAAAATGCCACCTCCCTTTAGGCAAGGGAGGCAAAAATGAAAGCTCCCTCTTGTGAGGGAGCTTTTTAAGTTTAACTTATTTAATTTCGGGGAGGCTTGCAGCCGCAACAGACTGACCGACTCTTCTCGAATTTTCGTCGGGAATGTGAAGTGTGATCTTCTTAGCAAGCTCGGGGAACTCCTTGTCGAGAACCTCCTGTGCGCGCTCAAGAAGGATAACACCGCCCTCACCCGAGGTTACACGGCCCATGATAAGAACGTGCTTGATGTCGTAAAACTCGGTGTAGAATGCGATTGCATAGCCAAAATATGCGCCGATGGTGTCATAGATAGCGGCGGCTCTGGGGTCGCCCTCCTTCATAAGACCCTGAACGACCTTGAGCTTTTCAGCAGGCGAAAGATTTTCGTCGAGCTGAATGTTTGCAAAGGGAGCAAGCTTGATAACGCCGTCCTGCGAGAAGTACTTAACGCCGCAGCCGTAGTCGCCCGACCACTCGTCAACCATAGCGTTGTCGCAGTAGTCAACGGGAACGAATGCAAGCTCGTTGAGCCATCCGGTGATGTTGCCCTGCGGGTCAACATATCCACCTGCCTCGCTGGTTCCCATAGCAACGCCGAGAACGGCATTGTCGTTTAAGTCCATAGCGCCTGCAAGAGCGGTAACGTCACCGTCGTTAGCAACCTCGATGGGAATATTCTCACCGATCTCCTTGGCAACGTCGATATACATATTCTTGACCTTCTTGTCAAACTCCTCGTCGCTGACCTTTAAGAAGAGCGAAGCGACCATTATACGATTGTCAACGTAAACGCCTGCGCTGGAAACGCCGATAGCGTCAACTCTCGGCATATGGGAAGCGGCGGTTTTCATTGCCTCTAAGATGCCCTGATAGTGATAGTCGGGGTCGGAATTTATCTTGGGGAACCAAACGACCTCTTCGGAATAAACGCTCTCGCCGTTAATAACAGCCGAAACCTTTCTGTCACTTCCGCCTGCGTCAAAGCCGATGCGGCAGCCGTCAAGGTGTCTGCCGATAGGAGCGGCAGCAGATTTATCCTCGGGAGCATCCTCGAGAGCGCGAACCTCAACCTCAAAGGGACACTCGTAAACTCTCTCCATAAAGTGAACGTCGAAATCTCTCAGTCCGCCGTCAGAGAATGCCTCTTTGATCTTATTTCCGATTACCTCGCTGCCTGCGATGATAACCTTATATCCGCCTGCGACCCAGAGAAGAGCCTTTGTCATTCTCTCAACAAAGCGGAAGTTTTCCTCGTCGTGTCCTGTGCCGTCCTTAAAAACTCTGGTCTTGTAGGTGGTGGTGTAGCCCTTGTTTCTCTCAATGGCGATTACCAGATCCTGACCGTCATTTTTTGTTGCCTCTCTCATATCGCGGCAAACGACCGAAAGTGGTGCAAACTGGGGGTCTAATCTTGCGTCAACCTTAAGCTTCATACTTAATCTCTCCTCCGATAATAGTTTTTTCAACATTAAATTCTGCATCAGTTATAATAATATCAGCGTCCTTGCCGACCTCTAACGAGCCCTTTGTCTTATCAAGTCCAAGGGTAGTAGCGGGGTTAAGCGATGCGCAGTTTACGCACTCGTGAAGGGGGATATTCGAGTTTGTGTAAACGTTCCAGACGCCTTTGTTAAGGTGCAGGATGCTTCCTGCAACGGTGCCGTCTTCGAGGCGGCAGACAATTCCGCGGTAGATTATCTTAGCACCGCCGAGTGTGTACTCTCCCTCGGGCAGTCCGCCTGCGGGCAGGCAGTCTGTAATAAAGCAGAGCTTTCTTCCCTTTAAGGCGTAGATCATATCGTAAAGGCTCTTGTCAACGTGGAAGGTGTCAACAATAAGCTCGCAGCTTACGTCGCTGTTAAGTGCGGCAGTCACAACGCCCGGGGCGCGCTGGTTAAGCGGGGTCATAGCGTTAAAAAGGTGGGTTACGTGACGAACTCCGACCTCTGTGCTCTTTTTAGCGGTGTCATAATCAGCCGAGGTGTGACCCATCGAGATGATGACATCGGTGTCGCGGCGCATCTTGCGAATTTCAGCAAAATCCTCGCTGTCGGTTTCGGGAGCGAGGGTTATTATCTTAATAATGTCGGCATATTCCTTTACAAACTCCGCGTCGGGCTTAAGTATGTATTTAGGGTCCTGAGCGCCCTTTTTAGCCTCGCTGATAAAGGGACCTTCAGCGTGGCAGCCTAAGATTGCACTTCCGTCCCAGCTCTTGCTCTCCTCTTTTAAAGCGCGGCAGACCTCAAGTGCCTTGCGGATCACCTTCATATCAACAGTCATGGTAGTGGGCAGGTAACCCGTTACGCCGTTTGCTAAAAGGCCCTTGGAGATGGTGCGGATGCTCTCCTCCTCACCGTCACAAACGTCCTTACCGAGATAGCCGTGAATGTGCAGGTCAATAAGACCCGGGGCAACATAGCCGCCCTTTGCGTCAATAACTTCAGCGCCGCCGGGAATCTTGTCCGCGGGGACAATGCCCTCAACAACATCTGAATACAAAAGAACAGAATTTTCTACAATTCTGTCTTTCAATATAATTTTTCCGTTAACAATAGCTTTCATAAAAACACCTCGCAAACAGAATTTTCTTTTCTAATTTTATTCTATCAAATCCCTATCTAAAAAACAATGGACTATAGTATAATTTTTAGCAAAAAAGTAAAGTTTCCCCTAAAATGCTAACTAAAAAAAGCAGACACAAAAAAGTGTCTGCTTTTGCTTTAATTTAGCGCGCGGGGCATTTTTCAAAGCCCACCAGAAGTCCGCCCTTTTCGGCGTAAAAGCTGCAAAGACCGCGAGCCTTGTAAATTTCGACCTGAGCCTTTGAAAACTTTTCAAGAATAAGCGCCTTGAGCTTATTGGCGGCGTTCTCATTACAGCAATGGCTTATTCTGACCTTGCCTCCTACGTATCCAAGCTTGCCTAAAAGCTCAGTAAGGGTTGGCAGAGCACGGTTTTCGCCGCGGCTCTTTACAAGCTGCTCAAGCTCGCCCTGGTCGCTTGCCTTGCCTAATACGCGGATTCCTAAAATTCCTGCAGCGCTCGCAACGAGCTTGCTTACTCGGCCGTTGTTTGCAAGGTTCTTTAAAGATTCGAGCATAAACAAAAGCCCTGTGTGCTTCTGGTACTCTTTGATCGTATCGCAGATTTCCTCAAAGGTCTTTCCCTCTTTTATGAGTTCCTCAAGCTTTTCAATAATCAGCTTAAGCTCGGGCCCTGCCGAAAGCGAATCGATTACAAAAACCTTTCTATCGGGGTTTTTGTCCTCATATTCCTGAGCCGCAATGCAGGCGGCGTTGTAGCTACCCGAAAGGCCGCTTGTAATGGTAACGCAGAAAACATACTGCGCATCGCCGAAAGCAGAGAGCCAATCATCAACATTGGGGCAGGCGGTGTGCGATTTTTCGCTGCTCTGCAGAAAATCTTCTACCATTTTTTCAACATCAAGGGCCTCGTTATCTACATATTCCCTTTGGGCTGTCATTATTTTAAGCGGCGCTGCCGCGTATGGCACAGTTTCAAGCCTTAAAACATCAGAAGATGAGTCGGCTACAATTTTCATATTTGCTGACATATTAGCACTCCTTTGCGCACAAGCAGTTTTGCTTAATATATATTAGCCAATTTTGATAACTTTGTCAAGAGTTTTTCAAAACCTTATGAAAAGACTTGCACTATTTTACATAGCGTGCTAAAATGGTGTTGTTGGAGGGTGTTTTGATGGAAAAGATCATTAACGAAAAAATTGCGGCGTCTATACGCGATTTTAAGCTACCTGACTACGATACCATTCCTGACGTTGGGCTTTATTTGGAGCAGACCGTCAGATTTATTGCGGAATATTTAGAGCCTCTGCCCAGCATATCAATAACAAGCTCTATGGTTGGAAACTATGTTAAAAAAGGACTTATTGCAAACCCCGTTAAAAAGCTTTACAACCGCGAGCAGATTGCATATCTGATTTTTATTGCGGTGGCCAAAACGGTTTTGTCGCTCGAGGATATTCAGCTTTTAATAAAGCTGCAAAAGCAAAGCTACGACAGCAAAACGGCATACCAGTATTTTGTCAACGAATTTATAAACGTACTCTATTATATATTCGGGCTTAAGGACCGGCTTGATGAGGTCGGCGAAAAAAACAGCGACGAAAAGACAATGCTGAGAAACACTATTATTACAGTTGCCCACAAAATATACCTCGACAAATGCTTTGCGGCAATGCACTAAAACAAAAAGGAGAGCGAACGGAGACACTTCGTAAAGAAGCAGTCTCCGTTTTTATATAATAAAAAGACACT
>CAZDSQ010000039.1:0-18030 GCA_964508295.1 uncultured Oscillospiraceae bacterium
GGGGGGGGGGGGGGGGGGGGGGGGGGGGGGGGGGGGGGGGGGGGGGGGGGGTGAAAATTAAAAGCATGGAAAACCATGCTTTTAATTTTTTAAGATATGTATTTTGCTTTTTCTTGCACAATCTCCCTCTTCTTCTCCTCAATCATCTCCGCTAGTAGTTTTTCGCATTCTTCTTTTGTCCTTGCATAGACGTTGAATTTTTTACGTTTACCGTTGGGTAATCGCGGGAAGTAACTGCCTTCCCACAGGTTTTCGTTTATTTGGAACACGCAACCTGTTCCTTGCTTTCGTATTTTGCGTGGAATCGGCTCAAAATCGGCTGAATTTGCGGTTTTTATTTGTAGCTTGGGTGTTTCCTCTGTTTCGGGCATCTCGGCGTCAGTCCCTCCAATTTTGCGGTCTATGTTGACCGCCGCCTGCATCTGCATTGTGTCGGTCATATGGCTGTATATATCTAAAGTTGTCGCCGCCGATACATGTCCTATCATAGCCGACAGTGTTTTTACGTCCATACCGTTTTCGAGCGCCATTGTAGCGAACGTATGCCGTAGGTCGTGAAACCGCACTTGCTTACAATTTGACCTTTCGATTATTCGGTTTAATGCTTTCAGTAACCCTGACGGGTGCAACGGTGTATCTTCGATTTGCGGTGACGGAAACATCCATCTTGAATCTATTCTTTCTTTATACGCTTTTAGCAATGCAACCACTGACGGCGGAAGCACCACCGTGCGAACCGAGGTTTTGGTTTTCGGCACCGATATTTCTATTTTGCCGTGTACCACGGTTGCTTGACGGCATATCCGCAGTTCGCCTGTAGCGAGGAATTTTGAGAAACTGCTAAGCGTGATAGAGCTTGTTCTGGCCAATGATGCCGCGTTTGTTACACCAAACGTTTATCTGGAAAACGGCCATACCGAGCAACGCATAACACCCTTAAAGCTTTCATTCAGCTACTTGGACTTGGGTCTGGACGAAAAAAGCCTGCGGCTCAACGAACCGGCGCATAAACACGAGGCCGCCTTAAAATCCCGCATCAAAATAGCAAGCTCTTTATAAGCCCAAAATAAGTATATCATTTTGCGGTATGATATACAAAAGCGGGCGATAAATTCGGAATTTCGCTTGAAATCAAGGGCGCTTTGGTGTATTATGAAGAAAAACCGCGGAGGTGCTTTTATGCTTGATAAATCGGTTGTAACAATTTCTGAAAAATTTAAGGATCACCCCTTATTTAATGCTCCGGTTTGCGGAATGAATGTTGGATTTATGGCTCGCAGAGGCTATTACGAAACTGAAGAGATGCTCAAGCAGCCCGAGCTTATGAAAAATGCGGGCGTTAACTGGGTTACCCTTAATATGAACTGCTGCCAGAAGACCTACTACTCGAGAGATATTTTCCTCGATTTTGAGTTTTCGACCGGCGAAATAGAGCTTATGCGCTTTGTTGAGCGCCTGCACCAGAATGACATTCACGTTTTATTCAAGCCCTGTCTCACCCCACTTGACGGAATGTGGATGGGCAGCATAAACTTCCCGACAGGCCAACAGATTCAGGGAGTTAATGTCGACTACTGGACCGAGTGGTTTAACAGCTTTAAAAAGGCGATGAAATATTTTTCGCATCTTGCCGAGGTTATCGGAATGGATGCTATGCTTATCGGCGCCGAGTACAGAGGCACCGAGAGCAGAACAAAGGAATGGAACGAGGTTATCGAGATAGTAAGGGAGAATTTCAGCGGGCCTATCTCCTACGAGTTTACCCCCGCGTCCTGCAAGAGCCCGCTTGAGTGGTTTAAAAATCTCGACTTTTTAAGCTACAGCTATTATCCCCCTGCCGCCCCGAGAACAGGACTTGCCAAGGACAGTCCCGACTACACAAGGGAGCAGATGGAGGAGTACTTAAAATCACGTCAGGAAACTGTAAAGTGGCTTTCCGAGACCTACTACAACAAGCCGGTTGTGTTCTCTGAGTACGGCGTGCGTTCGGCTCACGGATGCATTATGCAACCAGAGAACTTTACTTCCACCACATACTACGACGGTCAACAGCAAGCCGACTATATGGAAGCTTCATTTAACACCTTCTATCAGCTTCCGCAGTGGATGGGGTTGTTTTGGTGGAAATGGGACGAAACCCAGAACAGACCGCATTACAAGGACGACCCGAGAGGCGACAAGGGCTTCACCATTCAGGGCAAGCCTGCCGAAAAGGTGCTTGTACGCTGGTTTAAAGAGAATTTTACTGACAGGAAATAACGCCCTTTAAACAAAGCCACCCGAGGTTTTTCTCGGGCGGCTTTGCTTTATACAAAAATCGCGGCGGGGACAATGTCCCCGCCGCACCTTGAGATTATTTAACGCTATTATTCCGACTTAAACAACGTCAGCTGATTGTTATCGTCACAGACGCCGAGAAATATCTCCCCTGGCTTTTTAAAGCCCTGCGCCGCTATCTCCTTTTTCAGCCAGTTAATGTCAAGCCCCATTCGTTTCAGGTTGTCCTCAAGCACCCTGCCATCCATTATGACCTCGGTGCAGATCCTTTCGGGGTTTGGAATCAAATTCATATCCTCGGGATTTGCGGGACGCTTTGTAGCTTTTGGCAGCACCGTCAGCCTGCCATTGTACTCAAATATGGCAGTCTGAATATCATTTAGATTAAAATATCCTTCCTGCCTGCACATCACCATAAACTCACTGAGGTCCAGCTTTGCTTTTTTCATATTTTGTCGATATAGCTTGCCGTTATCGAGAACAATAGTCGGTGTGCCGTTAATAAACTTTCGCATTCTCGGAAGTTTGCTTGTCATAAATGTCAAAATAACGGTTATTGCGCCGTAGACAAGCATAGCAACAAGCGGTTTCCACGGCTTTTCGAGCTCTGTTGCAAGCTCGGCGGCAATAGAGCCTATTGTGATACCTGTAATATAATCAAAAAAGTCGAGCTGGGACATCTGCTTGTGCCCCATGACCTTTGCAATAACGAACAATGCCGCCGCAGACAGAATTGATGTAAGAACAACCTTTAAAATTTCCATAACGCGCCTCCGTTTTTTAGTAGTCTGCCCGAAAGCGCTCTGTTAATTCTTATTTTTTTTGTTCTCGCACAAGGCGCGCCGCGTGGAGATCGTAACAAGCGTATCACCAAGCTGCACAAGAACAGACGCCAGAAGCGCAAGCTCCTCATTTGTGAGCCTAACGGCAAGCGCATTGGCAACGGCGGTTACTGACGCGGTCAGTTCACAGGAATTCATTAAACATCACCTCTGCCCTATTATATGCTCTGGCAGAGCTTTGGGGTGTTGCTTCAACTCAGCCCATAAAGCCTTGTCATAGGGTCCTGAAACAGCGGTATGTGAGGTGGCAAGAACGTAAATGCAACAAAAAGCACGGCTATCAGACCGAGCAGAACCTTTGCCACAAGCGGCGAAACTCCAAGGCAGCTATCGCTTTGCATAAGGCGCGTTTCAACCAGATAGCAAACCGCCGCCGCAATAAAGAATATTGCGATATTAAACCAATCCGCCGACACGCCGAGAGCGCCTGTATAGGTGTAGTACAGTACGGGAATGGCGGTAAGGCCCAAAAGTGCACCAACCAGCTTTATACACCAGAAATTCGGGTAATCTTCGGCAAAATATCGGCTTTGCAAGATGGCAAAAACGAGCATTGGGAAAAACAACAGCTTCATATGCTCCCATATAGATTCGTTTACCGCAGAAAAGGGCGCGACAAGGCGGCTTTCTGTCCGGTCGTAAAGAAAATGGAGCAGCGTTCCCATAACGCCCGTAAAGACAAAGCCTGCAAATTGCCAAAAGGATAGTGATTTTTTCATTTATGTGCCTCCTACTAAACAAAGTATATTCAGAAATCGGCAATATATGAAAAGGCGGCGGGGAAATCACGGAAATCCCCGCCGCCTTTTTGTTTTAAACATCCTCGTCCAAACCGAAATACATCTGCTCCCAAATGCCGTTTTCAGATATTTTTTCGACGATCTCGCCGCCCTCAAATCTTTCGAGGGTTATTGTGCCGACCATGCGGATATAACTCGGGGCGAGCTTCATTTTCTTAACAAACCATATGAGGAATTTACTCGCCTTGGCTCTTGCCGAGCCGTAACCCTCGTCGACCACAAAGGTTTCAATAATGTCCTCGGCGCTGTAAGTTATGCGGAAATGCTGCTTTCCGTCGTTGTAATCGTAGACAAGCGTTTTGTGGTAGTGCTTTTTGGTTTTGTCGTCAAAGGTCTTGTCCCTTTGCTCGTAGGCTATAGCATCAATATCGCAACCGAGTTTTTGTCCGTTTTTGTAAATAACAAAGATGGGAAAATGCTCGTAGCCGTACTCCTCTTTTGCGGTTATATAGCTTGAAATGACCTGATAAGGACCAACCTTGGCTCTGCCCCAATACCAATGATGCATAAGCCAGAACATACCGATATTTCCCCAGTTGTGATCGTGGTAGCCCGAGCCTGTAAGCTTTAGGCTTTTGCCGTCAACCGTTATGTCAGCCTCCACCTTTCCCTCGGGAACCGAGGGAAGCCAAGCGAAATATTTATCCTTGCCAAAGAAAATCTGACCTGTGTGATGGCGGTAGCTTTCGGCAAGTCCATCAAGCTTTACATCGCAGTTTACTCTGTCATTTTCAAAGTGAATGGTGTAATTTTTAAGGTCGCCGCGGATGTGGTTGTTTCCGATTTTGATATCGCAGCTATCCTTTGAAAAATGGCAATCCTTAAGCTTTACGCTTACCTCTTCCATCATTTCGTAGCCGCCGCCCGTAAGCGAAAAGGAAACGCAGGGCGCATAGCCGAGCGTTGCCGCCGTTACCGGCTGGGAATAGAAGATTATAACAAGCGAGTAGCCGCCTTCAAGTTTGGCATCGAAATACCACCACTCGTATTCACCGAACTTTCCGCTTGTTCTAAGTCCGTCCTCCCACTGCGCAATGACATCCTTTTTAATCCCTAATCTTTCATAGTCCTGCGGCTCAGTACCGAGCCTTGCTATTTTTTTACTCACTTTATCACACCTTACAATAAAACATTATAAATCAAACTATTTCTTTTTCTTGGGCTGCGGCAATTCGGGGTAGATAGCTTTAAACAAGTTTTTCAGAAAATCTCTATCGTCAACACTATCAACCAAAAGCATATCCTTGGCGCCATCGTACGGTGGCTCGCAGACTGCGTTTGGCATAAGCTTTTCTGCGCTCGGCACCTTTTTTACAAGCAGTCTGTCATCGCAGAGATATGCCGCAATCCTGCCACCCATATAAAGTATATATTCACCCATCATCATTCTGTGGGTAATACCCTCAACATCTGATAACTGGTCTAAAATAAAGGCTAAATATTCTTTACTTGTTGCCATGTCTATTTTCTCCTGTAGTTTAAAATCACGGTTGCTGCCGCCTTAGTCAAGAATAACCGATTTTTTCTTGCCGTTTTTGTTTCTCGGGTATTCCCTTATTCTTACTATGTAATCTAAATTAAGCGCCTCGATAGCGCCCTCTTTTTCTAAAAGCAGGCCGCCCTCGTTTACCTCGGTGACGGTGCCGGTGTACTGCGCCGAATTAAAGGTGTAGATAATACATTCCTTGCCTATAAATTTTTTTGCAAGCTCAAACATTTGTTTGTCCTCCGTTTTTTTGCTGAGTATATTTTTTACAGCTATTCTCTCGTTTCTCTGGGTTACAAAGATAATTATACACAGCATAATTATCGGGATGAAAGAGATCAGGTACGGGTAGTCCACCTCTCACCCTCCTATCTGTGCGTAAAGCGGCTCTGTTTCACGGTTTCTGTACTCATGCTTTTCGTAGTATCCGATAAGCGCTCCGCTTTGGTCGCGCAGAGCCACCATATAAACGTCTTTATTCTCTTTTTTGTTATACGAAGTGTATATTTTGTTGTTGTTTTTACTTTTTGTAAACCACTCTACCACACGGTCAATTTTCTCATTTGAGGCGGCATTGTGGCAGTTTTTAAGGCTTTTGCCGGTAAGGTCAATATGATAGCGAGCTATTGAGGCTGAGTTCATATAAACCACGGTGTGCTCAAGGTCGCATATCACGACTGGGGCCTCGTCCTGCTCCAAGACACTTTTGAAAAATACATTTAACTCCATAAGTCTGCTCCTAAATTGATTGTGATTTTATTGTACCACCTTGCAGCAAAATTGACAAGCGGGCTTTGTGTTTTTATAAAAAGGCTTCTCTTGCGTTACCAAGAGAAGCCTTTTGTGAAGTATTTTGCCTTGGCAAAATATGAAGTAATTATCTTTTGATAATTATGAGGTATTCGGCAAGCCGAATATGAAGTAAAATAAATCCTTAATGCGCCGCGGCGCACTTCATAGCGTAAGCTACTTCATATCCGCAGGATAATTCATAAATCCCGCAAGGGATTTATTTCATTTTTAAGAGCAGGGTTCCATTTTGGCGAGGTCGACCTGAGCCTCTTCCCAAAAGAGAGTGTCCTCGACGAGCTTATCGTCAATTTCCCAGAAGTGATTCATAACGTCCTCACGTCTGATGCCCTCGGCGTTTATCCTTTCAAGATATGCGATAAGGTCTGCAACGGCGATAGTGCTCTCGCTGTTAAAGACCTCGGGGCTGTCGATGAGAACCTTTAAGAAGTTTGCAACAACGGGATTTGCAGGGTCGTTCAGATTAAAGGTGCAAACGATAAGTCTGCCCGCTCCCACATTAAGCGAGAATAGGTGGCTGAACTTTCTTAGGGTGTCCTCTGCGATAAAGTCCTTAATGCCTGCGATAAGACCCTTCATTCTGTCACGGACAGGCTTGTCAACGCCAAGAACCTGCTCAGAAGTTTTTACGGGGAAGTTGTCGAGGTTTACCTTGTAGCCCGCCTCCAAAAGCGGCTGCATATTTAAGTCAAACAGCTCGCCGCCAACTGCGTTTTTAACCGCATTGTTTTTAACTATACCGCCGAGATTACTGCCTCTGTCCCAGATGCAAGGCTTAAAGCGCTCGAGCGCTCCCTGAAACTGCCAGGTGTTGCGCTTTGAAAGATGCTCATAAAGCAAAATTACTGTTTTGCCTGCCTCTAACTTTTCAAAAAGCTTTTCATTTAAGCTGTCGGTAACATAAAGGTCGGATTTTTCGCTGCCACTTAAGAGATATTCTTTGAGCGCGCCGTCTTTTATGTCAAGCTCGGGCAGAGTTTTGATTTCTACCTTGGGATAGACCCATATCTTCCACTCGTTTGTAGCGGAAACATTCTCGGAAACAAACTGAGCCGACAAGGTTTTTACCCCTGCGGTTTTAAGTTTCAAATCAAGCGAAACGAGCTGCTGAAGTCCGCCCGCCAGAACAAAATCCTTGCCCTCATAAACGGTAATGCCGTCAAGCTTTACGGTAAGGTCGCCCCTTACCTCAGGCTCGGGCAGGAAGTCCGAAGCATAGAGAACGACTTTTATACTCTCGCCCTCGTAGCAGTAAGGCTTGTCTAAATCGGCGGTCAGTACAAGGTCGCTATTTAATTTCTTGAGCCACCCAGCGTCTATGCCCTTGTCGTCATCAAAGAAATCGACTACGCCGTTCTTGTTTTCGTACTTAAGGCAGTCGGAAAACTGCAGCATTTCGTAGCCGCAAAGCGCACTTTGCCTTAAAGCTTCCATAAACACCTTCATCGCCATAAGCTTAAAGCTTCTTGAAGCGCGCATATAGTCGGGCATATACTCTCTTAAGCCCTTTTTCTCGATAAGGGCGGGCAGTTCGGTTAAGTAGCGAGGTTTTTTGATGCCCTTTTCCTTTAAATAGTCCTCGCCGACGCGAGCGGCAAACTCGTCAAACTTGCGGTTTAATGCCTCGTAATCGGGAATGTCGATATAATGCATAGCCTCATGCGAGAGGGTTGGGCGGATAGCCTCTGCCCAGCGGTCTGCCTTGACCTCCGCCTCGTCAGACTCGTAGCTTTCATTCATCTTAGCATCGTAGGTCGAGCCGTTTACAAGCCAATGCTCGTCGTCGTTAAACATATCGGCGTGGTGTGCGTAGGGGAAGAAATAGGCAATATGCTGGCTGAAGATATCGGCGGTGCTTCTGTCAAACTCGCCCCAGCCCGAGTTGTCCATAATAAGCTTGTTGGGAGCAAGCGCCTTGCCCTTATTATACAGCACCTTGACCTCTCCGTAGTGACCCGAATTGTGAAGCTCGTTGCCGATACAGCAGATAGCGAGCGAGGGGTGATTTCTGTACTTTAAGATGGTATTTTCCCACTCGCCGTTATTTACCGAGAGGTTTTGTTTATTTCCGTCACTATCGTAATCATAGGCAAAGCCTATCTCGATATGTACCAAAATTCCCAGCTCGTCGGCGGCGCGCATAAAGTCCTCTGTAGGAATGGTGGAGTGAAAGCGCACTAAATTAAAGCCGTACTTTTTTGCTTGGCTGATGTTTTTCTTTGCCGCCTCGTAATCCGAAAGGCCTGTCATATTGGGGTGGTCGTGCGCAACTATTCCGCGGATAAAGCCGCGCAGGTAAATGGGCGCGTCGTTTAAGAGCACCTGCTTGTTCTGAAACGTTCTTATCGAGGAATATCCGAAAACCTGCTCGCCGTCCTCGCAGTATGCGGTATAGAGGTTAGGCTCGTCTATGCTCCATTTTTTAAGATTGCTTGCATCTAAAGTTGTGACAAAGCCGCCCTCTTTTTCGGCGGTACCGAGAGTGGCGCAAGGGGTCACATTGCCGCTTAAATCTGTTACAGTCAGTTTTTCGGGTTTTTGTGTTGTTTCTACAAACAAAAGGTTTGCCGCGGTGTTGCTGTAAATAAACATGGCATATTTCCTTTCAGAACTTAGTTTAATTTAAGTTTAACACATAGCCGCCTTAAATTCAATGACACTATTTTTAGTTTTAGGGGGAAAGTTGCACTATTTTAAGATAACAACACCCTCCTTGTGCAAAGGAGGGTGGCACGCCGTAAGGCGTGACGGGAGGATTGCAAATTTTATGTACATAAAGCATTTTTCAAAACACAGCAAAATCCCCCAGCCTTTTTGCTTTGCAAAAAGACAGCCCCGCTGCTGCATAAGTTCGGCTTGTCAAATCAAAGATTTGGAGCCTTACTTATTTACACAAGGGGGCCTTATTTTTGCTCTATTTATCTTTTTTATGGTAGCGCAGGGAGCAGACGTCGTCGCCCTTTGCGATACATTTAGGCAGGTCTAAAACGCTGCCGTAGCACTCGCCGATGCCGTGGTCGCCACACATTGCGATGTCGCAGAGGGTTGCGATCTCCTCGTCGCTGCAGCCTGCCTTTTGCCATGCCTTGACTAGCGGGCAGTAGTGGAAATCTATTGAGAGCTTGTCATCGGTGCTCTCTAAAACGTCCATCTCAAAAACGAGCTGAGCAGGCTTTGTGAAAAGCGTCTTTTTAAGGCCCTTAAGGCTGTCGGTCTTACCCTTTTTAACAAGGTCAGCGCCCTGCGAAAGTCCGCAGCGCTTTACTGCGGCAGAGCCGAAATCGGTAGGGTCAAGTCCGCGTTTTTTAGCCTCATCGCAAAGCAGATAGAGCCAGAAGGCTCTGTGCTCGAGCTGGGCTCGGATTGCCTGCAAAAGTCCGTTTTTGTATTTGGGTTCGTTTTTTACCTTACTCATAATTACTCCTCAGTTGCAAACAGAACCTTTCTGAAAAGCTCTGCGGTTTTTTTCTCGCCGATTGCTTTTTTAAAGACGTCGGTTGACGGGCCGCCGTTCTTTAAAAGCCCCTCTACATAAAACGAGGCTTTCTCCCTTTTTTCGACCTTGTTTTCCACCTCGGCGGCAGGTGCATCAACATAAGCCGACATATTTTTTGTCGTTATCTTGTCAAAAAGCCTTTTTTGCTTTGCTTTTCCCTTTTTGGAAATGCTCTCGGTCAGCTTTATGCTATCATACCAATGCTCACCCGCATCGCGATCGAATTGTCCCTCGTATGCAGCTTTTACATTCTGCATAGCCTCAAAGGAGCGCTTTTCTAAAAGGGTGTCGTAAAGCTCGACTATAAGGGTGTCATTGCCCATGGCGTAAATTCTATCGTAGGAATAGAGCGGAAGGTCGAGCTCGGTGGGATTTATGATAAGGGTGTCCATCTTCATAAGGCCGAAAAAGCCGCTCGCCCGCATTACAGAAATATGCCCGAGACCCTCAGCGTTATAGGCCGTTATCTTAAACCTCATTCCGTTTGCAGACAGCTTTTTAAATGAGCCAACCTCTTTTTCGCAAAGGCGATACTTTGCGGCGATTATATCTAAAAGCTTTTCGGTCATGCGCATTCACCTTCACGGAGTTTAAAGTCTTTAAGACCTGCCTTGTGAAGAAGCGCCGTGCCTGCAAGAAGTGCTCCCTGCCCTACAACGTTTACGCCCTCAGCAATCCAGTTCATAGAAGCCTCGGCAAAATCCTGCGACGAGAGGTAACCCATACACAGCGAGCAGACAAAGGAAAGGGCAAACAGAGCTATAAGGCCGCCCTTTTTCATCTTGGCAGAGACGATGCAGAGGGCAACGTCCATAAGTCCAAGACCCGCAACCATAAGCGAAACGAAAACAAATGTTCCGCTAAAAACGGGAGGTGCCACAGCAAAAGCGACATTTTTCGCCTGCTTGTGACAAATCATTGCTATAACGCCAATTCCCGCGAGCAGAAATCCGATAGACTGAACTGGGAAGAACATATTATTCAGCGCCTCAAAGTCGCATACGCCTGCGGCATAGAGAAGCTTGTAGGTTGCCTTAAGAGCGCCTGCGCAGGTAATATTTATTGTTCCTGCGGCAAAAAGCGCAAATGCGCCCTTGCTCATTTTGTTATAAAGGTCGCGCATCAGAACAACCGCCGCGACAGCAAAGAAAACAACGGGAATATAATCGACAAGCGCCATTGAAACAGAAAAATCCTTCATATTTCTAACCCTCGCTTTTATTTTTTGTTAAGGTGATAGATGGGCAGGAGAGGAATGATGATGGGGGTCTTGTTTGCGTAGGAGTTGTATTCCTCATTGTCGCCGTAACGAGCCATCTGGCGCTTCTCTAAGCGCTGTGCGCCGTTGAACATAATGAAAACGATGCATACATAAGCAAGAATTGCGGTTATCCACTGACCGACGGTTGCGTAGGTAGTAATTCCGCTTACAAAAATGCCCGTCCAGAAAATTATCTCGCCGAGGTAATTGGGGCAGCGGCAGATCTTGTAAAGTCCACGGGTTGCGACCATATCGGGTCTTTCCTTTTTCTGAGCCGATTTCTGATTATCGGCAATCGCCTCAAGAACAAGGCCGAATACCGAAATCGCAAAGCCGACAACTACCCAAAGCACGTCGGTAGAAGCGTTGCTGTAGCGGAAAAGCATGGGGCTTACCTGTGCGGTGTAGAGAACGGCGACAGATACCCAAATGGTTGCAAGAACAAATATCGGCATTTTCTTTTCGTTGTTCTTTGCCAAGGTGTCCTTAGCAACATCGGTCTTCTTAAAGGAAACGTTTTTAAGCTCGCGGACAAGCAAAAAGCCCGAAAGGCGAACGCCGTATGCTACAAAAAGCAGCATCTGTACCGCGACTATCCAAAGGGGTGTTGCGGTGGGGTTTACGAGAGCCATTACAAAAACGGCGATACCGCCGCCTGCTACGGCAAAGCCGTAGCCTATCGAGAGAAAATAAACAAACTTATAAAAGCCTACTGTGCAAAGAACCGCGCAGACGGCTAAAATTATTCCAAGTAACGCCCAAGGCATACTTATTTACCTTCCTTTCCGAAATAGTTTTTAATATACTCTTTAAAGCTTGCCTCGCCTGTGCAGGTGTCACCCACGAGGTCGTGGCTGAGTGTCCATTTTGAGAAAAGGATAATATCGTGCTTGCCTGCCTTTTTAATTTTGGGCAGGTTTGCAAGAATTCCAAAGAGCCAGATGGGAGCCCACTTGATCTTAAGCGGCTTTTCAGCGGCCTCAAAGCACATTGCCGCCATCTCTTCGTATGTATAGGTCTCCTTGCCGCCGACGTTGTAGGTAGCGTTAGTATCGTTCATATGCTCGACGATAAATGCGGCAAAATCGGGACAGTCAACAACGTTTGCCTTTACCTTGCCGTAGCCTTTTAAAAGCTGCATTTCGCCGTTATCAACATAGGGCTTGAAAACCTTTGCAATATCGTAAAAATAGCCTGTGGGGCGGTAGATTACGTACTCCATATCGCCCTTTTTGATCTCTTCCTCAACGAGATACTTTGCGTGGAGCATAGGCACCTTTTCTGCACCCTTTTCGTCGCAGGAGATAACCGAAATGTAATTGAATTTCTTAACTCCTGCGCGCTTTGCTTCCTCGTAAATGTTGAGGTTTCCCTTATAGTCAATATCATAAGAGGTAAAGCGGGTGGACGCTCCTGTGAGTCCAACGGTCGAGATAACGATATCCGCGCCGTCGCAAAGCCCCTTTAATGCTTCGGGGTCGGTGGCGTCGATCTTCTTAAAGGTGAAGTTACCCTCTAAGCCCAAATCACGCTCTGCAATGTCAGCCGCGACGACCTCGTGTCCCTCTTTTAAGAGAGCCTTAAAAATGTCTGCGCCAAGATTTCCGTAGGCGCCTGCAAGAACTACCTTCATTTTCGTTTCTCCTTACTTTTTATTTTTTTCTTTGGCTCGTTTATCGTTTATAATTTTCATATGCTCTTCTGTGATAAGCTCAACGCCGTTTTCCTTTGCCCAGTCAACACAGCCCTTTAAAACGAGCGATAGGAAAACACGGGGCACGCCGAGAATGGTCACAAGTGCCTCGTCGGTAAACTTTACCTTGTCGTCGGCTCTGTCGGCGGCGTAGCGTACCGACTCTAAGCTTGCCTGCCTCATCTGCAGAAGCTCTGCGCGCATCTTGGTTTTTCTGTGGAACCAGAAGTTTTTAGAGTCGCGGTAGCCGTAGTCTACGGGGAGCGCGGGGAAATCCTTTGCCTTAACGCCGCGGATAATGGCATCGCTGTACTTCTTTTTCATAAGAATTTTATCAACACGCAGTATAAAGTGTGCGCCGAACTTGCTTGTGATGCCGTTAAAGTCGTGGTAGGGCGGCTCGTAGCCGTTAAGCTCTCCCGCCTCGTCCTTATCGGCGCCGTCAAGCTCACGCATCCATGTGCATTCGACAGCTTCGATAGCATCGGTCAATACCATAGGTCTCTCTTCGCCTGTTTCTTCTTCGAGAAGGCTCTTTTCAAGCTTGAATTTACACTTAGGCATCTTCTCGCTCGGCTTATCTCCCGGCCAAGAGAGCTTTACCGCCTCTTTAAAGGTCTTGGGGTCGTCATCAATAAAGTTGAGGGTGCATTTGCCGTTTCTTAAAATGTTCTGCGCGGTGTTCGACGAATTTCGACAGCAGAGAAGCATTGCATAGTAGTCCTTGCCCGCTACATAGTAAGGCTGAACGAGAGAGTAGGGACCTAAGGTGGTGCTTCCGTCCTCGCAGAGCGTACTGATTATAACAGTAGGCATAGGGAAGAAAAGCGAGGTCTGATAAAAGTTGTCAACAATTCTTAAGTTTTCAAAGCTGCTCATTTTTAAAACTCCTTTTATATTATAATAATAAAGCTACAACTGAATAGATCTCCTCAAAGTCCTTTGAAGCGGCGCTGAAGCTCAAAAAGGACTCTGCGATAAATTCCGACAAAAACTGACAATTTTCCACCTTGGAATTTTGGCAGAGGGGCAAGATCACCTCTGATATCTGCCCTCTCAACTGCTTATGGCGGGTTTCAAAAGCCGACATAAAGGATCTTGCGGCCGACTTATCACGAAAAAGCGCCTTATGCTTTTCGGTGAAGGCGCAAAGAGCCTCATAAATGCCTTTGAGGGCGGTTTTGGTATCCTCTCCCTTGTGATTTTTCATTTCCAAAAGACAGGTCTGCCACTCCTCTACCATAAATGAGGCTATCAGCACATCCTTTGACTTAAAATAGTTATAGACCGTTCCGACGCCGATGCCGCAGGCGAGCGCAACCGAGCGGATGGTGGTTTTGGCGTAGCCGTTTTGTTCTATCTGCCGCTTTGCCTCACATAAAAGCTGCTCTCGCACGTTTTCGATAATTTTCGGCATTTTACACCTCCCTCTTGATTTTTATGAACAAGTTCATTATAATTATATTGGTTTGACAAAAAAATGTCAATATCCTTTGGTGGTGATATTATGAAAATATTCAAAAGAAAGCTTACGCGGGTGCTTTGTTTTATTTTAGTACCAATAGTTGTTGTAGTCTGCGCCTGCGGGGTGTATCTCGGCGACTATTACAGAGCTGATGCCGAGGCGATAGCCGCTTTTGCCGCCGCGGACGGCATACAAAAGAGCGAATTTTCGGGCGGCGAGCTTGTTTTTGCGCCCGAGAGCGCCAAGGCGGGCCTTATCTTCTACCCCGGCGGCAAGGTTGAGCATAGCGCATACGAGCCTTTAATGAGTGCCTGCGCCGAGCGGGGAATTTTGTGCGTTTTAGTAAAGATGCCCTTTAATCTGGCGGTTTTTGACATTAACGCCGCAGACGGCATTAAGGAAAAGTTTCCCGAGATTTCCACTTGGGGCATCGGCGGACACTCCTTGGGCGGCTCGATGGCGGCAAGCTACCTATCAGACAAGGCAGACGAGTTTGACGTGCTAATCTTGCTCGGCTCATATTCTACCGCCGACCTATCGAAAACAGACCTTACGGCGCTTTCCATCTACGGCAGCGAGGACAAGGTCTTAAACCTTGAAAAGTACAAAAAGTACAGAGAAAACCTCCCCGCAGATACCGACGAGGTTATTATAGAGGGCGGCTGCCACGCCTACTTTGGCGCTTACGGCGAGCAGGACGGCGACGGCAAGGCGCAGATAACGAGAGATACGCAGATAGAGATCACCGCAGACAAGATTGCAGAGACGCTTTTGGGATAAACAAAAAGCCAACCGAGTTTTCGGTTGGCTTTTTTCGGACAGTCCAGGAGGCCTGTCCCTACAAATATAAAATAAACGTTGGTTAAACTCCGTAGGGGCAGGCGTCCCCGACTGCCCGTTTTGATTTGCGCCATTTTTATAGGCGCTTTTTCATCCAGATATGTTCTTTGCCCTGCTCAAGCTCGATCTCGCCGATCTGCTTATAGCCGCACTTTTCGTAAAAAGCGCGGGCGTGATACTGCGAGTGAAGCTTAAGGCTTTCAGCGCCCAGCATCTTTGCGTCCTTTTCCGCCTCTGAGAGAAGGCGCGCGCCGACTCCCGCTCCTCGCTTTTCCTTTAAAACGCAAAGCCTGCCGAGGACAAAATCCTCCCCCCACGGCTCCTTAAAAAAGCGACAGGTGGCTATGGGTTTGCCCTCGTCATACGCGACAAGGTGGGTGGCGAAGGAGTCAATCTCGTCCTCCTCGTCAACAAACCCCTGCTCATTTACAAAGACGGTTATTCTTATTTTAAGCGCATCGGGCACAAGCCCCGTAAAACTTTTAATTTCCATTCTTATCAAAGCCTTGCATTAAGTTTTTTACCCGTACTTTTAACTATAAAGTACACCGTAAACCATATTATAAAGTATACGGCAATAAAAATCAAGGCAAACAAGACAAGCACCATCGGTTTAAAGGGGATCCAGCTATTTAAAATGTAACATAGGCTATAGCTTACGAAAAGCGTCGAAAAATGGCATAGCAGGCTTTTGGGCAGGCTCCAGTGCTCAATCTGATTGAAAACCGAGGCTCCCGCCTGCACAAAGGCAAGCAGATAGACCGAAATTATGCCGACAAGCACCTCGCCGACGCTAAGGGCAAAGCCGCTTACCGTTTTCGACAAAATATAATAAATTATAGCTAGAATTATGGGGCCGAAACCGCCAAACATAAGTCCTCTGTGAAAAAACTCCTTAACATATCTATTCATATTACAAACCCAACCTTTCTTTGACCTGTTTTAACTGTCTGCGTGAAACGTAATCGGTGTGGCCGTTTTTGAAAACCACCCGCAAGCTGCCCGAAATTGAGGCGTCAAACCGCCTTATCTTTTTGATATTGGCGATGCAGGACTGATTTATCCTTACAAAACCAGCGGGTAGCATCTCTTCAATTTTATAAAGCCGTTCTTTAAGGCGCATTTTTTCGTTTTCGCAAAGCGCAAATACACGGTTATCCTCGGTGGAGAAGCAGAAAACCTCGTCCACGCTTATCAAGACCGCCTCTCTGTCATTATAGCCGACAAGCTCGGTCTGCCCGACTGCGAGCACCTCAATTTTGTTTATAAGCTCGGTGCGCTCGCGGGCATAGATAACTATCTCCTGCTCCCGCTCGCCATCAATTATTACGGTACATTTCATATCATCACTCCTTGCAAGCTTGCAAGCTTATATTACCCCGCTCCGAGATTTTTTTCAACAGTTTTAAAGTGTTCGGTCTTTTTTGCGCCATAAGCGGCAGGAATCATAGCGGCAGGACCATGGCCCTGCCCGACAATTTAAAATTATCGTCCGATATAATCCGTAGAAACATGCCTCCAAACCCGTCCGAAACAAAATAAAAAAGGGTTTTGCGAAAGCAAAACCCTGCCAAAATCATCAGCTATTTACCCTCGACTAAAAAGGGCAGATATTAAGATGCTCTTTTATTTTACATTTTTACCTTTACAACTATCTTTTTAACGGGAGCGGGACTGTCTACACAAAGTCCGGGGCGGTGGACATCCTGCGGGTACAGAATTGCATACTCGCCTGCTGAGAGAACAAGCTTTACCGCATCCTCACTCTTTTGATAGAACATAACATCCTTTTCAGCATTATACTCGGTGTTGGGGGTAGCCTTTTCAATCTCAACAGACTCAATAATCTCCTTGCCCGAAATGACATACTGAATGTCGATATAGTTCTTATGAGCCTCATTTTTTGCCTGCTCGTCGGTTTTTGAGTTGTACTCTTGAATCGATGCAAAAAGGTCTTTACCGTCAAGCTCATATTTGCCGACAGGAAGGTTTTCATCTACCGCTTTTTTTACGAAATCAAAGGCCTTTTCAAAGCTTTTGTGCATACCGTAATAGGTCGCGCAATTTTTTATGCTGTCAAATACCATTATTCTCTCTCCTTACGCCTTGACAAGCTCTCTGTCCTTGCCCGCGTTTGCAAGATTTTCGTTACTGTTTATATCGCACGGTTCGACAAAAGTAGGAACGGTTTCTTTTATCGCCTTTTTCACAAGATCGGGGTCGATGCTATGCCTCGACTCGTCGACTGCCTGCATAAGCACCTCTAGCTTGTTATCTACCTCTTGTCTACTGTACGGAGTGTCCTTCTCGATAAATATCATCTTATCCTCAGTTGCAACAAGGCTTTCACCCTTCATAAGAAGCTCCTCGTAAAGCTTTTCACCGGGGCGCAGACCGATTTCCTTTATTTCAATATCCTTATCGGGCCTGTAACCCATAAGCTTTATCATATTAACGGCAAGGTCATAAATTCTGACAGGCTGTCCCATATCAAGAACAAAAAGCTCACCTTTCTGAGCCTTGGCACCCGCCAGCATAACAAGCTGGCTTGCCTCGGGAATGGTCATAAAATAGCGGATAATTCTCTTATCGGTTATGGTGACGGGTCCGCCTGCGGCGATCTGGCGCTTGAAAAGCGGGATAACGCTGCCGTTTGAGCCAAGAACATTTCCAAATCTTACTGCGGCAAAGCTTGTGTTACTGTCAGTTCTGCACTGAACGATCATTTCGCAAATTCTCTTTGACGCGCCCATAATATTGGTGGGGTTGACCGCCTTATCAGTTGAGATGAGGATAAACTTCTCCGCGCCGAACTTTTCTGCCATATCGGCTGCCCTATATGTACCCATAACATTGTTCTTGATTGCTTCAACGGCACTGTGCTCCATAAGCGGAACGTGCTTATGAGCCGCCGCGTGAAATACAATGTCAGGTCTGTAATTTTCAAAGATACATTCAAGCCTTTCTTTGTCTCTGACAGAACCGATCTCCACAACTAAATTAAGCTTGTCCCCATATTTACGGGTAAGCTCCTGCTGGATATCGTAGGCAGTATTTTCA
>CAZDSQ010000040.1:0-17561 GCA_964508295.1 uncultured Oscillospiraceae bacterium
ACGACTTCTAACGAATACGAGTTATTGAGTTTAAGTGTGGTGCTTATAGTATAACGCAAAGTAATTATTTTATCAATGGGTTTTGCATTTTTAATAAAATCTTGCAATCATACGAGTCATGATGATTCTTTATAGAATCGTTATGACTCTTTTTCTTTATATAACACTCTTGTTCGTTTTTAGAGTCTGCGAAAACAAAGGGGAACGGCACACAGGCCGCTCCCTACAAATTACACTTAAGCGTTTGAGTTCATTTTTCTATCCAAGCAGGACATCGGTTACAAGCATAAGGCAGAAGCCCACTAAGAGTGCATAGGTTGCGCCGCGCTGGCTGCCGTGGGCGTGGGTTTCGGGTATCATTTCGTCGCTTATGACGTAGAGCATTGTGCCGCCTGCAAAGGCGAGAGCAAAGGGCAGAATTGCCGTAGAAACACTTACCGCAAAGTAGCCTATAAGCGTTCCCACAACCTCAACAAGACCCGTTAAAAGCGCGCAGACAAGGGTTTTCCTTGTCGAGACGCCCGAAGCGAGCATAGGCCCTATAATAACCATTCCCTCGGGGATATTCTGCAGGGCGATACCGCCCGCGATAACGAGTGCCTGCGAGGTGTTGCCCGAGCCGAAACCGACGCCTGCCGCAATTCCCTCGGGCAGATTGTGTATGGCAATCGCCATTACAAAAAGCAGAACACGGCTTAAGTTTGCATTGTTATGAGCCTCGTCCTCGGGGCCTACAAGCTTGTGAAGATGGGGGACGAGCTTGTCAATGAGATTTAAGCAAAGTGCGCCTGCGAAAATTCCCGCAACAGCATAGATAAGCCCGAATTTCCCGCCGTATTCAAGCGAGGGCAGGATTAGGCCTAAAACCGCGGCGGCGAGCATAACGCCTGCTGCAAAGGAAAGCACGATGTCAGAAAACCTGTGTGATATTTTTTTAAAAGCAAAGCCCAGAAGCGAGCCGATTATAGTCGCGCCGCCTACTCCAAGGGCTGTGATGAGAACAAGCTTCATAAGCTCCTCCAAAATTTCGCCTTTTTTCTCATTGTATCACAAGAATTTTCGCTCGGCAAGCAGTACTTAAAAAATTTACATTATGCGCATTACCAGCACCGTTACATCGTCGCCCGCTCCCGCACCCTCTGCCTCTACCGCTCTCTGACCGAGGGCGTGAGCCAGCGCCTCAAGGGTGAGGTTATCGCTCTTTTTAAGTATCGACTCTATCTGAGAGTCTTTAAGGGCGCAAAGCCCGTCAGAGCCCATGACAAGAGTATCGCCGCGCGAAAGGCGCAGGTCTGCGCCCTTTAGCTTTACCTCGCCGAGTATTCCTAATGGCAGAGCGCCTATCTCGACCTTGGAAACCCGCCTTGAGCGCTTTATAAAGGTGGGGGCGGCTCCTGCCTTTTTAATCGAAACATTGCCGCTATAGAGGTCAAAAACGGCGGCATCAAGGGTTGAAAGCTCTTCCTCCTCGTTTTTAAGCATAAGCGAGGAGTTTACCAGCGAAACGCAGCTCTCCAAGGGAAAGCCGAGGCTTAAAAACCGCGAAACAAGGCCTACCGTCAGTTTGCTGTCTACGGCGGCATTCTTGCCCCTGCCCATTCCGTCGCTTAAAACCGCCGCCGAAAAGCCGTTTGCCAAATTTACAAAGTCAAAGCTATCGCCGCAGACCTCCTCGCCCTCGGCGCTTTTCTGGAAAAATGCCGTTTCAAGCCTATAGGGCGGCATTTCTGAAAAGCTAAGCCTTGTAAGCTCCCCCGTTTTAAGAGTGCCCGACATTTTCATTTTGCTACCGCAGATATCAGAAATGCTCTCCTCGACAGGCAGGGCCTCTAACTTTTCGGCATCGTCTGAAAGGCAGTAAAATTCAACCGTTTTTCTGCCAAAGCGGTCAACGGGGCAGGCTACATCGCGCACCGCGATGCCCTCTCTTAAGAGCTCACCGCTTATTCTGTTTTCTACCGAGCGGTCGCACATTGTAAGCGACAGCTCCTGCGACATCTCGCAGAGCATTTTGCTCATTCCCGAAAACTGCTCGGTTACGACCTCTCTTATCTGGCGGTTTCTCAGTGCCGCCTGCGCCTCGTCGGCAGATTGCCGATAAGCCGAGTTTATCTCAGAAATGAGGCTACCCATTTTCATACAGCGTCGGCGAAAGAGGTCGGGAACATTTTCGGGCTCTATTCTGCCTTGCCGCTTTAGCGGAGCAATCAAGTGATTAAAGGAGTCCATGGTTTCGTTATAAGAGGTGTTCCAGCAACTGAGCTTCATAGAACAGCGGCGGCAGATCTTATCGGCGGCAGAGCCGAAAACCTTGTCGAAATCGCCGCCTTTTTTAGCCCCAAGTCCCTGCGACATTTCGCAGATGGAGCGCGAGGTTTCCAAAAGTGATTTTGAAACAAAATCAAGCCTTGCCGAGAGGTATTTATTAGGATAATACTCGCCCCTATGTGAGAGCGGAGGGAAATAAACGCCCAACGCCTTGATATACCGCTCGGGGATAAACAGGAATATGACTGCTGATGACAGCACCTCGTACAAAAGGTAAAGGCTCTCGCCGGAAACCGAGGCAACCGCCACCGACAAAAGAGTGCAAAGCAGAAACAAAATCGTTACGGCGTAGCGCGACATATCCCAAAAAAGCCCCGAAAGCATTCCAGAAAGGCCCAGTGCCATAACGGCAAAGCCGCCGTCTGCCGACGAGAGCGAAATTGCCGCGCCTATTGAGAGTCCCGCCGCCGCGCCGCCAAGCGCCCCAAGCGAGTGAGCCATACTCATAACAAGGAGCGCCGCCACAACATGCCCTACCGACAGCATGCCGACAACAATGTTAGAGAGCGACATAAGGCAAAGCGCGGCGCAGACCGAGAACGCCACAACATTCTCGCTACTCTGCATAGCGGCGCCTTTTTCAAAAATTTTAAATACCTGTGATATAAAATAAACCGCTCCCGCACAGATTATGCTCTCTGCCACAAGGTAAAGTATATCGTAAACAACAGTCGATTCTGTAAAGAGCCAGACTGCGCCGACCGCTAAATTTACCGCCGCTGAGAGTGCGGGCAGTGCCCATTTTTTCTCGCCCTCTAAGAAAGCGGCAAACGCCCATTTTACTGCTACTAAAATGAGCATCTGCGCTATGTATCTGATTCCGTCCGAGAGCGAACCGATAACGGCGTATCCCAAAATGCTTCCCGCAAGAGCAAAAAAACCGTAACCGCCCGAAAGTGCCGCGACAACAGAGGCGCCGAAGGGCGAAAGCCTGTCCGAAAAGCGAATGGTGGAAAAAAGCGCGCCGAGTAACACCGACAGAGCAAAGCCGACAAGCCGCCGTTTACCCTCCTCGGAAAGACCTTTATGTGTTTTTATGGCTACCACACTTTTCTGTTTCATTTTTTTGCTCCTTTTTATTTTTGTCCGGAAATCTATTATACCGCCCACCCTTGTCGTTTCCTGCGAGCCTAAAAAATTGGTTTTTGGCGGTTTTAGGGCGGTTTTATGAAATTTAGTGGGTTCTTATTGTTTTTGCAAAGATAAAAATTTATTTATATTGTAGGGCGCGGCATTTACCGACGCACCGCTTTTGCGGCTTACTGGAAACCGCCCAACCCTACAACTTAAAACAAACGTTCGATAAAATCCGTAGGGGCTGTTCTCGCTGCGGCTCGGTCACCTCACGGCTCTGACAGTCCGCCGGACTGTCATTCACTACCGTTCGGCGCTTTGCTACGTCCTCGACTGCCCGTTTAACCTTGCGGACAGTCCAGACAAGTGAAGCTCCAAATCTTTGATTTGGCAAGCTGAACTTATGCAGTAGCATAGCGGAGCAGGCCTGTCCCTACGAAACAAAATCGGTGTGTGCGATTGTAGGGAACGGCCTGCGTGCCGTTCCGTTTTGTTTTGCGGCACGACACACAGATCGTGCCCTACAAATTTTAATATACATTGATGTTATAATTTTCAATTTTCCATTTTCAATTTACTTTTATTCCGCATTTCGCATTCCTAATTCCGCATTAAAAAAAGAACACCCGAGGGTGTTCTTTTTTTGAGGTTACTTATTTTCTGCTACGAAAGAGTTACAGTCAACGCACTTGGGAACGGTGGGGTTCATCTCGTGTGTTCCGATGTCGACCTGGTCGAGCATACAGTATTTTTCTTCTTTGCAGTTGTACTTACACTGCTCAACGGTGCAGTGAATGGATTTATTAGGAGTATTGTTCATTGTTTTTCACCTCCGAATTTAGTATTAGTAAAATCGGAGTGTTTATACTTTTTTAATTGTTTTTTTAAAAAAACTGTGTTATACTTTACTCATACTTTCAAAAGGAGTATTTTTTATGGATATTTTTGTTGAAACCTTAGTCCGCCGCAAATTCACCGCAAAGGACAAAACCAAAATAAAAACCATTTTTGTAATTCTCGTTTTATCCGCCGTTATTTTCGGCGCAATGATTCCGTTTTATCTTTTGACACATGGCATCGCATATCTTTCAACAGTTTCGATGCTTTTTTGCGCTCTCATCATCTTTCTGTGCTGGCAGGCGCTCAAAAAAATGAGGCTGGAATTTGAATACATTATTGTTAACAACTCCCTTGATTTTGACAAAATAATTGCGCAAAAAAAGAGAGAGCGTATTCTTTCGCTTGACCTCAAAACAGTTGAGGAAGTCGGCGTTTACGACAGCGCAAAGTTTAGAAACAGCAATTTCGGCGCCGAGTTTCACGCCGAGCGCGACACCGAGAGCCGCTACAACTACTATCTCATTTTCCCGCACAGCGAGTTTAAGCGCACCCTCGTTGTATTTACACCCGATGACAGAATGCTCGACGCACTCCGTCAGACTCTCCCCCGCCAGCTTGTTAAAAATCTGCCGCAGGATAACGACTAACTAAAAAGCTCCCTTGCGGGAGCTTTTTTACTGCATATTCCAAAGGTGGTTTTTCATATCGACCTTGCCGTCGGGAAGAAAGGCGACGCCCTCGCCTTTTAAAAGCTCTATCTGCATATTTTCTCCGCCGAAGGCAAAGGCAGGGCTGACCTCTCCAAACCTATTTACAACTCTATGGCAGGGTATGGTAGATGGGTCGGGGTTTACGTGCAGAGCGTAGCCTACCACCTGCGACCAGTGCGGGTTTCCCGCCATAGCCGCAATCTGCCCGTAGGTTGCAACCCTGCCCTTTGGAATGCGGCGCACCACCTCGTAGATCTTCTCAAAGGTGTTCATAGTTTTCTCCTTTTAATTTAAGCCAGATATATGGGCGCTGCTCATTTAAATAGTTGCGCTTTTCTTTTTTGTCCTCTTTAAAGCCAAGGGCTTTGTAAAGGGCAAGGGCGCCGCGGTTTTCCTCAAAAACGCCGATGCTGGCCTCACTTGCGCCAAGCACATTAAATGAAAAATCAAGCGCCGCCTTCAGCATCTCTTTGCCAAGACCACGGCCCCGCTCGGCGCTATCTATCACAACGCTGCCGAGAAGCGCATTTTCGCCCTTCTTTACAATCAAAATATGCCCGACCGCCCTATTTTCGCAAAAGGCAGTCATGGGATAGGCGTTTGAGAGGGTGTTGTAATAGTTTATTATCTCCTGCTCACTCACGGGGTATGCGCCGTATTTTCTGCCGCAGATAAGGGCATAGGTCTGCTCATTTTTTAAAAGCTCCGCAAAAAATGCGGCGTCGCTGTTTTTAAACGGTTTTAATATAAGCATATCGTTCTCCCAAAATAGTTTGTGCTTTTAGTTTAATTTTATAGGATTTTTGTATCTTGTCAAGTTTTGCTATAATTTTTGGGGCAGAATAAATTTAGGCTCATTCGTTGACAAGAGCGGACAAACTTGTTATCATATTAAGGAAGAAAATAAACCTGTTTTTAGGAGTGAAATATATTGTTAGAGCTTAAAAACATATCCTTTAAGGCCGACGACGGCAAGGATATTGTAAAAAACATAAGCCTTACCGTTCCCGAGGGGCAGATAGTTGCTGTTACAGGCCCCAACGGCGGCGGCAAGAGTACAATTGCAAAGCTTATCTCGGGCATTTACACCGCCTGCGAGGGTCAGATCCTGCTTGACGGCAAGGACATAACCGCCCTTGACATAACCGAGCGCGCCAATGCGGGCATCGGTTACGGCTTTCAGCGCCCCGTTACCTTTAAAGGCTTTAAGGTTCGCGACCTTCTTAACATCGCAAACGGCGGCGAGATGGCAAATGACGACCTTAAGGAGATTATGGGAACTGTCGGGCTTTGTATGTACGATTACATTGACCGCGAGATAAACTCCAACCTTTCGGGCGGCGAGCAGAAGCGCATTGAGATCGCCTCCGTTCTCGCAAGAAAGCGCAAATACAACATTTTTGACGAGCCCGAGGCGGGCATTGACATCTGGAGCTTCAGGCGCCTTATCAGCGTTTTTGAAACACTCAGAAGAACCTCGTCGGCAGGTCAGCTCATTATTTCGCACCAGCGCGGAATTTTGGATATTGCCGATAAAATCATTGTAGTAAGCGGCGGCGTAGTAACAAAAGAGGGCGCTCCCTCTGAAATTCTCCCCACCCTTTTTGACGGTGAGGAATATAACAACTGCCCCGTAGGAAAGAGGTGCGCAGATGAATAAGTTAGACGAGCTTCTTTCGGCAATCGGCTGGACCGATGATGCCAAAAACGGAGCCTTCAGCCTTAGAGAAAACGGCTCCTGCGCCGCATTAAACTCCACCGAGAACATTCAGATTACAAGACTTGAGGGCGGCAAGGGTATCGAAATGCACATAAAAGAGGGAACAAAGGGCGAGACCGCCTATATCCCCGCCTGCGTTACCAAAACCGGCGTTCACGACAACGTTGTTAACGACTTTTACATCGGCGAGGGCGCCGAGGTTACCATTGTTGCGGGCTGCGGCGTTCATTCCGAGGAAAAGGGCGAGGCTCTGCACCACGGCGTTCACAGATTTTTTGTGGGCAAGGGAGCGAGCGTTACCTACCGCGAAAAGCACATCGGAACGGGCGCGAGCGAGGACAAGAAGATCAATACTGTAAGTCAGTTTTTCTTAGCTGAGGGCGCGACGGCAGTAGTTGACTCGGAGCAGCTCGGCGGCGTTGACGATGCGCAGAGGGATACCACCGCAACCTTAGAAAAGGACGCTGTTTTCACAGTTCGTGAACGCTTACTGACCAACGGCAGCAACACAGTTGATACCAACTTTGTGGTTTATTTAAACGGCGAAAACTCCAAGACCGACGTTGTTTCCCGCTCGGTTGCAAGAGGCAACTCTGTTCAGAGATACACCTCGCGCATCGAGGGCAACACAATTTGCACGGGACACACCGAGTGCGACGCTATCTTAGCTGAAAACGGCAGCGTTGACGCGGTTCCCGGTCTTTTAGCAAGATGCGCCGACGCAGAGCTTATTCACGAGGCGGCAATCGGCAAGATCGCAGGCGAGCAGCTTATGAAGCTCTGCTCCCTCGGACTTACAAGAGAAGAAGCCGAGCAGAAAATCATAGAAGGCTTCTTAAAGTAAAGCAAAAGGACACCTTGCGGTGTCCTTTTTTAATTGAAAATTAAAAGTTGAAAATTGAAAGTTTAGGAAGGTTTTGCTATCGCAAAACCCAAAGACTAAAATGTGCTTTTATTTTACTTTGTAGGGACCGGCGTCCTCGACGGTCCTCAACAACGTAAGATATAATCCCTGTGGACCGTCGGGGACGGAGCGAAGCGCCGAACGGGAGTGAATAACAGTCCTGCGGACTGTCAGAGCCGTGAGGGAACCGAGCCGCAACGAGAACGGTCCCTACAATATATTTAAAAATATTTATAATTTTCCATTCTCAATTTTCAACTTTCCATTTGCTAAATTGTGCCGTAGCGGGAGCGCAGGCTTTTGCGGCTTTGCTCTGAGAGGTGAAATTCGGTGTTTCCATTGCGGTACTCGCCCTGAGCTGCAAGGGTGATAACGCCGTCGCCGCTTTCAAACAAAAGGTACTTTACAAGCTCGCGCCTGTTTTCTATGTCGGTAACCGAAATGTTGGTCTTGGTTTTGGAGAGGATAAACTCCTCGGCTCGAGTGTCGAGGGCGAGGGAAAGCGCCTCGTGGTTTTGCCGCAAAAACTCGGTTATCGCCTCGGTGCTCTCCTTTAGGGTCTGGCTGCTGCCAAACTGCCATGCGGTGCAGGCGATATAGTCTATAAGCAGGGCGCCGCCGAGCTGCTGCCTGCCCTTATCTATCTTTATGAAAATATCCTTTTTTCTGTCGACCTGCGAAAGATCCTGCGGGACATTCAATGTAATGGGGTCAAAAAGCTCGGTAAACTCCAAAAGGGTGCTGTTTGTAAAGCTGATATACCTGTTTATACTAAGAGCGAGGTGGGCGTTTAGTGCCTCTAAAGCGCCAGAGGCGCCGTTTTTATCAAAGCTTTCGCCGAGGATTACTTTGTTTCCCGCTCCGTCCTCGGTCAGCACAGTTTCCGAAAATAACCTTGTTACCGAAATCTGCCCTAACGCGCCGTTAAAGCCCAACAAAAAATAGGCATATGGCGAGGAATTATCGTTTTGAGAAAGGGTGCAAAGGAGCGTAAAGCGGTCGTCGTCGGTTGGAGAGAACTCAAGCGAGGTGGGCGAGGACGAGATGTTACTGCTTGGTTTTTTATCCCTTGGGTAAAGGCTTACCAGCACGACGGCAATCAGAAAAACTGCGACCAAGCCGCTATACAAAACGGCTTTCCAGAAAATTTTGGTCTGACGTGAAATAAAAATGCCCCCTTTTTTGCTTTTTAAAAAAGTGTTGGCAAAAAAAATAATTTTATTCGTTTTTTGGCTTGAAAATGCGGGTGCGAATGGTATAATGAAGGTGTTAAGGCGGTGATTTAATGGACGAGATATTCGAAAGAACGGCGCGGCTTATCGGCAAGGGGGCCCTTGCTACCCTTAAAAAAGCTCACGTTGCCGTTTTTGGACTTGGCGGAGTAGGCGGTGCGGCTGCCGAGGCGCTTGTACGCGGCGGCGTTGGAACGCTTTCCCTCTTTGACGGCGACAAGGTATCAGTAAGCAACATAAACCGCCAGTTTTTTGCGACCGTAAACACCGTTGGTATGCCTAAAACTGCCGCGGCAATAGCGCGGCTTAAAAGCCTTAATCCCGACGTTCAGCTTTTTGAAAACTGCTTTTTCTACACCCCCGAAACCGCTGATGAGATAGATTTATCTCAGTTTGATTATATAATCGATGCCGTTGATATGGTGACGGCAAAAATTGAGCTTGCGGTAAGAGCGAAAGCCGCAGGCACCCCCTTAATAAGCTGTATGGGGACGGGCAACAAGCTCGACCCGATGCAGTTTGAGGTCTGCGACATTTTTAAGACCTCGGTGTGTCCCCTTGCCCGCGTTATGCGAAAAGAGCTTAAAGAGCGCGGCATTAAAAAGCTTCGCGTGCTCTACTCAAAGGAGCAGCCGATAACGCCAAAGGACACCGATGACGCGCGCACTCCCGCCAGCATTTCGTTTGTTCCGTCTGTGGCGGGAATGATTCTTGCGGGCGAGGTTATCAAAGAGCTTATCAGTGCCGATGGGGAGGCAGAAAAATGAGAAAACAAGGACTTTTTGAGGTCAATATGCTGGAAGGCTCGATTTCAAAGAACATTTTGCTTTTTACCCTTCCTCTTATGGCGACCAACATTCTGCAGTTTATTTACAGCGCGGCAGATATGATCGTTCTCGGCAAGTTTTCGGGAACCCACGCCCTTGCCGCCGTTGGCGCAACAGGCTCAACCTATCACATTATAATCAACGTTTTTATTGGTCTTGCTACGGGCGTTGCCGTTGTTGTGGCGCAGCAGATAGGCGCAGACGACCGAAAGGGACTGTCTGACACGGTTCACACCGCGGGACTGCTCAGCGTTATAGTCGGCGTTTTTGTTTGCATACTCGGTATTTTCCTCTCGCCGATGATCTTAGATGCGGTTGGAACTCCTGCCGATATTTTTGACGATGCAGTCTTGTACCTGCGGGTTATGTTTGCAGGTGTACCCGCCCTTGTTGTTTACAACTTCGGCGCATCTATTCTGCGCTCGGTCGGCGACAGCCGCCGCCCCTTCTACTATCTTGCATTTTCGGGCGCACTCAACGTTGTTTTAAACCTCTTTTTTGTTCTCGGCTTTGATATGTCGGTTGACGGCGTTGCGCTGGCTACTATCATTTCGCAGTACGCATCTGCCGTTTTGGTCTGGGTGCATCTTATGAGAACGGGCGAGTGCTATTACTTCCACATCAAAGAGGCTCGCATCGTCAAAAAGCAGCTTTGGGACATTATCAGAATAGGCGTCCCCACAGGCTTGCAGAGCGCACTTTTCTCGCTTTCAAACCTGCTTATTCAGTCGGCGATCAACAGCTTTGGCACAAACTACATTGCGGCCTCGACCACCGCAAACAACATAGAAAATATCTGCTACACAACCATGGCGGCTATGGGTCAGGCGGTGCTTGTTTTCTGCGGACAAAATGTCGGCGCAGGAAACATCAAGAGGCTCAAAAACATCTACTGGGAGAGCCTTGCCGTTACCTTTGGTGTCGGCTTTATAATCAGCGGTGTATGCATACTTTTTGACCGTTCCTTCCTCGGACTTTTCACAAATGATGCCGCGGTTGTTGAGGTCGGTCTACAGCGCCTTGCGGTTATTGTTCCCTTCTATTTTATATGCGGATTTTACGAATGCGCCTCGGGCGCCTGCCGAGGAACAGGCTACGCCCTATTCCCGATGATCGGCGCGCTTTTCGGAGTATGTATTTTCAGAGTTGTATGGCTCTACACAGCATTTAGCTGGTCGCCCACATTTGAAACGCTTGTGAGCGTCTACCCTGTAAGCTGGCTTATTACCTTTATAATACTTTCGGTTATGTTTGCGGTGTTCTATCACCAGCTTAAGAAAACGCAGGCTCAGAACGCAGAGCAAATTCAAGCACAAAATTAAGGAGCAAAAAATGGCAACAAGTCTTTATCTTATAAGGCACGGCGAGAGTCTTGCAAATATGAGAAAAATATTTTTGGGTCACGGAGACTGGGATCTTACCGAAAACGGCTACAAGCAGGCGCAGTGCGCCGCCAAGTACTTTGAGAATGTTAAGGTCGATGCTATCTATTCAAGCGACCTTCAGAGAGCACGGCACACCGCCGATGCTATTGCAAAAGCTCGGGGAATGGAGATTACAACCACACCTCGCCTAAGAGAAATTTTCGGCGGCGACTGGGAGTTTAAGACCTTCGACGAGCTTACCGAGACCGATACCGACGGGCTTTGGCAGATTTGGAAGTGTATGGAATCTGCCGATGTTATCTGTCGAGGCGGCGAGTCAATAACCGAGCTTCTCGTACGCGTTTACTCGGCGCTTGAGGAGATTGCAAGGGCGCACGACGGACAGAATGTCGTTGTTGCAACGCACGCCACCGTTATCCGTGTTATGATACAGATATTGAAATTTAAAACGCTGTCGCAGATGCACCGAAACCCTTGGGTCGCAAATGCATCAATTACAAAGCTTGTTTATAAGAACGGCAAATTTTCTATTGAATTTGAAAACGAGACCTCGCATTTGGGCTCGCTTGTTACCATTCTCCCGCCCAATGTTTAAGAATACACCTTGATTTATGTTTACAGTGGCGAGCTGCGATCGCCTGCAAAAAAGCAGTGGCAATTTTGCCACTGCTTTTTCTTTTAAATTTATATTACAGGCTTCGGAAAAGAGCCTTTTCAACCGTTTCAGCCTCAAGCTCGTAGCTCCTGCCATCAATTACCTTAACATCGGGGTGGCCATGCATATTGGGAAGCTGTATTCTCTCAACAAGGTCAACTCTGAACCTAATAGGCTTGTCGTAAACCAGCGGCTTTGCATTTTTAATATTTTCAACAGCCTTTTTGGCGGTGTCAAAAATTAACTTGTGGGCGCGCTGCGGGGGCAGCATAGCCGCGCCAAAGCTTGAAAGCCCGCGCTTTACCTGTGCGGTCTCTATCCAAGGCAAAAGCTCCTTTGCCTCTTTGCAAACCTTGTCGTCGCCCGAAACCATAATAACTGGAACACCCTTGTCGCCTGCGATACCCGCATCAATTGCAACCTCTCCGACCTTCTCACCGTTGATCCAGTAGTTCTGAATCTCTTTTGAGGACATAGAGTGCTCTAAAACTGCCTTGTGGGTGCCCGCCATGGCGTGATAGCCGAGAAGCACAACGGCATCATAGGTCTCAAGGCTGTCAAATCGGTCAGAGTAAATTTCTCCGCAAACAAGCTCGTCAACATCGTCGGAAATGTTTTCCCAGCGAACACTGAAGCTGTTTCCGTGGCAGTCACGAGCTGCAACGAAATTAACTCCCGCCGCCTTTAAGCCTGCCGCGCAGGCGTTGATGTCAGCGGTCATATAATCTCTGCCCTCGTTAAAGCGAGAAAGCTTGGGCGAGGTCTGCTCTGTCGTGTAAACTCCCGAAATTCCTTCTATGTCTGCAATAATTAAAACTCTCATTTTCAATCCCTCTCATTCGTTTGATTGTAGGTGGGGAAAAGCTCGCGCCATACGTCTGTGTGAGCCTCGCAGTCAAGGTAGTGGCCGAAAACGGCGTTGTCGCGCTCGGTAGCGTCCTTGGCGCAGGCTTTCTCAATAGCCTCAAGGTAGTACCATTTTTCGTTTTCTACAAATTCTCTCCAGCCCTCTATCCAGCTGCCGTCTAAAAGGCTCTGGTTTCTTTGTTCAAACGCCTTTAATATGGCATTTTTTTCCTCGCCCTTTGCAAGCTTGATGCCCTTTTTCTCGGCGTCCTGAACGGTGGGGATGAACTCAACCGAATTTTTCTCGGTGTCGTAAATTACCTCAAGGGCACTGCTCCAGCACTCAGGTCTGCCCGTCCAAACAAAGTGGAAGTTGCCCTGACCATAAATAAGGTGCGAGCCCTCCACCTCTTCGTAGCAGCAGATGCAGTGGCTGTGCTGGCCAACAACGATGTCTGCGCCATTTTTAGCCATAGCGTGAAATGCGTGGCGCACTCTCGGAGAAGGATATGCGCTGTACTCCTTGCCGCCGTGGTAGATAACGATAACCTTGTCGTATTTTGCCTTTGCCTCTCTGATGTCCCAGATGGTGTCGAACGGGTCAAATGGGCGGCAGCCCATTCTGTCGGGGAGAGCATAAGTATATTCGTGTTCGCAAACTGCGATAAAGCAAACGGTCTCGCCGTTCTTTTCTACAACGTAGTTCTTTCTCGAGTCCTCGTAGTTTTGGCCAAAGCCGACTGTGTCAAGCCCAGCCTTTTCAAAAGCCTCCATCGACTCCTTTAAAGCAGGTCTGCCGTAGTCAAAAAAGTGATTGTTGCTGATTCCCACAAGGTTTACGCCGACCTTCTTTAAAACTTCGGCGGTCTCTACGGGGGCCAAAAGGTTGGGACCGAACTTCTTTATCTTGTTGCCGCCGTGTCCCAGCGCGCACTCAAGGTTTACAAAGTTTACGTCGTTGCCCTTAAAAATAGAAGTAACGTCGGTAAAAAGGGTCTCTAGGTCCTGCGCCTCAAATAAAGGGGCGGTGATGTCGGTGGGGCAAACGTCGCCCGCGAGCATTATTTTCATTTTTGGCCCTCCCTATATAATTGACTTATTTTAGTTTTGCCTATATAATAATTATAAGGCAAATTCCCGCATACATAAATGAACTGTATTTATTTGTTTTGCTGATTTTAGCATTATTTTAAGAAAAAGGAGCGGCCAAAGTGAATCCATATATCGTAAAGGAATTAGACCATTACTGCAACGTTTCGGTTAACAAATGTGTCGGATTTAAGGACCCGCACCCCATTCCTTACTACGATCTTACCTTTGTGTTAAACGGCTATCTTGTTTACGAGATCGACGGAATAGAATGTACCCTCAACAAAAACGACTGCCTTTTCTTAAAGCCGGGGGCGCTTAGAATAAGGCAGGACGGCGACGAGCCCGTTAGTTACGTAAGCTTTAATTTTACGGCTACTGACCCCTTGCTCCTGCCCGAGCTCGAGCCGGTAATGCGCTCGGTAATTTCCAAGGACATAAAGACGATGGTGTCGGTGTTCTCGCAGACCCACCTTTCACAGAATTTTCACTCAAAGGAAAAGTGCATAAACCTTTTAAACTACATTCTGTACGAGCTTATGGATATATGGGAGTTTAAGAGCCAAAATCCCCACATTCAGAAAACCATGAAATGCGTTGACGCGCATATAGACGAGCCGCTCTCGCTCTCAAAGATAAGCGCCCTTGTAAACCTTTCGCCCGAGTATCTCTCGACGCTCTTTAAAAAGGAAACGGGCAAGACCCTAACCGAGTATATAAACGACAGAAAGCTGGCGCTGGCAAAGCGGCTTATTTTAGAGAGTGCAATGCCACTTAGTGAAATTGCCCAGTCGTTAGGCTACGAAAATTACAATTATTTTTCCCGAATTTTCAAGGCGCGTTTTTCGGTTTCGCCCAAAAACATCAAAAAACGCCGCGAGATATAAAACAAAAAAGGCACCCTGTCGGGTGCCTTTAATTTTTTCTTATTTCTTTTTGCCGTTCATAAAGAGGGCGCCGATGCCCATAATTACTGCAAACACGATAAGGTACCAAACGCAAGCCATCTTGTGAGAGATAATGCAGGCGGCAACCATAAAGGCAGAGCCGATAAAGGCAAGCGCGGGTAGAACAAATCTCTTGATAGGGGGCTCGTCCTTCTCCTTCTTCATCCAGGCGATGAAGATTGGCAGGTACATAGCGTAAATGGTAACAATAGGAATCTCGGTGGGGTCAAACACAAACGGACCACTCCAGGTTCCTGCAAGGTTTGAAAGATAGAAGTAAACTCCCCAGGCGGCACAGGCTAAAAGTGCAAAAACAGAAGAGTTGGTAACGCTGTTGGTGGCCTTGTCGACCTGGCCAAAGGTTTCGGGAGCGGGACCCTCGTCACGAGCTGCAAGCGAGTACATTCCGCGGCAGCAGCCCAGCATAAGTCCGTTGAGAGTTCCCATACAGGAAATTGCAATAAAGAGGTTTAAGATGTTTCCGAGAACATTTCCGAAAACATTGGTAAAGGCCTGAGTTGCGCCGTCGTCAGCAAGAGTCTGGTTGCTGGCTCCGCCCGCAACACCTATGTAATAGAAAATGTATATCGCCATAATTATAATTCCGCCGATTGCAAGAGCCTTGGGCAGATTTTTCTTAGAGTCTTTAAGCTCGGCGTTTATCGAGGTTGCAATGATCCAGCCTTCGTAGGCAAAAACAGTTGAGCAAACTGCGGCAAAGAGGGGGTTTCCGCTGACCTCATAGCCCTCGGCGGCGTTGGTAAAGTTGTTTGCCAGCGTTCCGTTAACAAGTCCGTAAATAATTCCGACAACGGCCATAAGGCAGAGGGGAACAAGCTTTATAAAGGTTGTCGAAACCTGAAATTTTCCTGCAAGCTTGGGGGAAAGTGCGTTGAGAGCGTATGCTGCAACAAGGAAGAAGAGCATAAGAATAATGCACTCAGGTCCTAAAAGCACCTCTGCGCCCGCCGCATCACGAAGCGCAAGAAGCGGAAAATCGGGAGCAACCGATTTTATGAAAACAAGTGTGTATCTCGCTGAAAGCCATGCGAGAGCAACCGTCATTGTGGGGTAGTAGATGGTGCTTAAGAACCAACCCAAAAGATAGGCATACCTTTTTCCCATGGTTGCCTCGGCATAGTCAACAATACCGTTAACCTTTTCGTATTTCTGCGCCATTGAGCCAAAGGCAAGAACGCAGAAAAGCATAACAAGACCGCCGATTATCCATGCGATAATTCCAAGGGGCATATCTCCGCCCGTTTTCTGCAGAACGGTCTGCGCCTTAAAGAAAACGCCGGAACCAATAACAATTCCAACCACCATACAAATCGCTGTTAAAAGTCCATACTTTTTAGTTAGTTTGTTCTCCATCTCTTTTCTCCTCAAGATCTTTTTCATGGGCTTTCGCCATTTAATATTTTAACTTATTAAAGCAAAAAAAGCAACTTTTTTTGCACAATTTATTCAAGCAGTAAATAAATTAAAGAAAACGCGAGAAAACGCGAGAAAAAGGTGTATATTTTTCAAAAATCGGCGCTTGACTTGAGTTTTTGTTTGTACTATTATATAAATAGTGAAAAATAATTTTTTCTAAATATAATGAAAGTGGTGAAATTTATGGCAAAATCAACCGATTTCCGTTACAACACCGGTGCAACAAGAGTGCCCTGGCCTGCTGTCGGAGAGAACTACAACAAAGAGGACCTTATGGCTGTTGTTCGCTTTATGATGAAGGGCGAAGGCGAGGAGTATGAAAAGGCTATTGAGGCTGTTAAGGTAGAGGTAGATAAGCTTGACAAGCTCGCAACACCTCCCGGAAAGCTTTCTTTAGGACCTCAGGTAGAGGCTGCAGAGGCTGCCTGCGATGAGTATCTTAAAACTTCGGGCTGTGCTTTCGTTGCAAACGCAACTGCAGGCTTTGAGATTGCTTATAAATATGCAAACCTCGGCCCCGGCGATGAGGTTATCGTTCCTGCCATTACCTTTATTGCAACAATGGCATATCCTCTCTCTGTAGGCGCAAAGCTCGTTTTTGCTGACCTTGACCCCCTTACCTGTAATATGGACCCCAAGGACGTAGAGAAGAAGATTACCGACAGAACAAAGGTTATCGTTCCCGTTCACATCGGCGGCTATCCCGTTGATATGGATGCTATTATGGAGATTGCAAGAAAGCACAACATCCTCGTTCTTGAGGACGCTGCTCACGCTTTCGGCGCAGTTTACAAGGGCAAGATGGTTGGTACCATCGGCGACTTCGGTGCTTACAGCTTCCACGAGGTTAAGAACTGCACATCCTTTGGCGAGGGCGGCATTGTTACCACCAATATTGACGAGTTCCGTCCCTTTATGAAGCGCTCCCGCTTCTTCGGATGTAACTTTGACACTCCCATTGAGAACTGGCTCTATGATGTTAACGCTATGCCCGGTAAATACGGTCCTTTCGTTGCATTAAACAGCTCGACAACCGAAATTCAGGGCTTAGGCTTAAGACTTCAGGTTGAGCGTTATGAGAAGATCCTCGCTGAGAGAAAGGCTGCCGCTGAGTATATCACAAAGCGCCTCTCGGGCAACGATGCTATCATTCCTCAGGATGTAAGCAACCCCGACGTTCAGCCTACATATCACCTCTATCTCCTCCAGATAGATCCTGCTAAGGCCGGCGGAAATGTTCAGACCTTAAAGCAGAAGCTCACCGAGAAGGGTGTTACAAACATTCCTCACTTTGGACCTCTCTTCCATTTCGACCTTCTCAAGACCTACGGCTATGACAAGGACGAGATCGCTAAGACCTGCCCTGTTTGTGAAGAAGTATTTAACAACCGCTTTACCCACCTGCCCATCTATGGCCTCACCGGCGAGCAGCTTGAATTTATGGCTGACGCTATCCTCGAGTCCATCGCAGAAATGCAGGCCGGCAAATAAGAAACACAAAAAGGACACCGACAACGGAGACACTTCGTAAAGAAGCAGTCTCCGTTTTTATATAATAAAAAGACAC
>CAZDSQ010000041.1:0-13783 GCA_964508295.1 uncultured Oscillospiraceae bacterium
GTGCTTTGCACGAATATAGCTGAGGCACACTTCCTTACGGAGTGTGCCTCAAGGTTGGCTCTTTTTAATTAGTTTGCAAGGTATCTTAAGGTCATAAGGCTATCGTTTAGGTGAACATTCTCAACCGAAAGCTCCATATCCTTATGATTAAAGAGTATATCATAGCCAGTAAAGTTCCAGAAGATTTTAACACCCAAGGAAACGAGGGCTTCAACAACCTCTTTTGCGCTCGAGTCAGGAACGCAGACTACCGCCGCCTCGATTCCGTTCCGGCTGCAATAGTCGCTAAGCTTATCAGCGCTTTTTACCTCAAGTCCGCCGATTTCCCTACCGATAACTTCCTCGCTGTTATCAAAAATAGCGACAAGCTCAAAGCCAACAGAATTAAAATCCACTCTTTTTCCGAGCGCGCGTCCTATATTACCTGCACCGACAAGCACAATCTTGATCTTTTTATCAATTCCAAGAATTTTACCGATTTCGTCCTTAAGTCCCTTAAGGTTATATCCGTAACCCTGCTGTCCGAAGCCGCCGAAGCAGTTTAGATCCTGCCTTATCTGCGATGCGGTAAGCCCCATTCTCAAGGAGAGCTCTTTCGACGAAATGCGCTCAATACCTTCAGAAAGCAGAGCGCTGATAAATCTATAATATCTTGGGAGTCTGCGAATAACAGGAAGCGCTACATCTTGTTTTTTTGCCATCGTATTTTCCGTCCCTTATTTTAAAATTCAGCGTTTCCAACTGTTCTCGGGAATAAGAGAACGTCTCTGATATTTGAGATGCCTGTGAGGTACATAATAAGTCTTTCGAAGCCAAGACCAAAGCCGCCGTGTCTTGCACCGCCGTACTTACGAAGGTCAAGATACCAAGAATAGTCTTCCTCGTTAAGACCGAGCTCGTTTATTCTTGCTTTAAGAACATCAAGGCGCTCTTCACGCTGACTGCCGCCGATAATCTCGCCAATTCCGGGAACAAGCAGATCAACTGCGCCAACGGTCTTACCATCTTCATTCTGGCGCATATAGAATGCCTTTATCTCCTTGGGATAATCAGTCACAAACACAGGGCATTTGCATAGCTCTTCTGTGAGGTATCTTTCGTGCTCGGTCTGCAGGTCGCAACCCCAGTATGCCTTAAATGTAAATCTGTCATTCACCTTTTCAAGAGCGGCAACAGCATCTGTATAGGTCATACGAACAAAGGGAGAATCCTTAACAAACTTAAGGCGCTCGATAAGTCCCTTATCTACAAAGCTATTGAAGAAGTTAAGCTCATCGGGGCAGTTTTCAAAAACGTAATTGATTACGAATTTAATCATATTCTGAGCGGTGTCCATAACGTCGGAAAGCTCACAGAATGCAATTTCAGGCTCAACCATCCAGAACTCAGCGGCATGTCTTTGGGTGTTGGAGTTTTCAGCGCGGAAGGTAGGACCAAAGGTGTATATCTTACCGAAAGCCATCGCCATACATTCGCCCTCAAGCTGACCGGAAACGGTAAGCTGAGTTTGTTTGCCGAAAAAGTCCTGCGAATAGTCGACAGTTCCGTCTTGGTTGCGGGGAGGATTTTCGGGGTCGAGGGTTGTAACTCTGAACATCTCACCTGCTCCCTCGCAGTCGCTACCCGTAATGATGGGTGTGTGAACATATACAAATCCGCTCTCTTGGAAGAACTTATGAATTGCATAAGCGGCAACCGAGCGAACGCGGAATGCGGCGCCGTAAAGATTTGTGCGGGCGCGAAGATGCGCAATAGTTCTTAAAAACTCTGGGCTGTGTCTTTTTTTCTGCAGCGGATAATCTGCGGGAGAATCTCCCTCAACCTCGATTGTTTTTGCGTGAATTTCAAAAGGCTGACGCATTTCGGGTGTCAAAACGACCTCACCCTCAACATAGAGCGCGCTACCAACATTCATTTTTGCAATGTCTGCAAAGTTTGAAACCTTATCCTCTTCAAAAACTATCTGCAGATTTTTAAAGCAGGTTCCGTCATTAAGCTCAATAAAGCCGATTGCCTTTGACGAGCGAATGGTTTTCACCCAGCCGCAGACTGTAACGCTCTTTCCGGCAAGCGAGCCTGCATCAGCAAATAACTGCTTTAAGTCCATACTCTTTTTCATTGTGCCTTTTCTCCTTTAGGTTTAAAAATCATTATATACAAATTCAATTTTTTGTCCGTCAGTAAGGAGGTAAAGCGCCAAAAGAAGCGCAACAACCAAAACATAGAACAAAACTCTAAGGACGCTGTTTTGGTAAACTTTAGTTGTTAAACTCATGATAAAATTTGTCAATTTCTTCATTTACCTTAAGCCATCCTTTCCATCCCAAGTGCATCGTGTCGCAAAGGAAATATTCTTCATACTCATAGCCGCTGAGGTCCACAAAGGTTGCATCGTACTCCGAAACAACGCTTTCAACCTTATCGTAGTACTTTTGGCGGCTTTCTTTATTAAAGCCTGTGTAATCCGACCACTCTCCGTGAAGCGGAACGCTTACAAACATCGGCTCTATTCCCTTTTCCTCGCAAATGTCAAGGAGAAGCCTTAAATCATCATACTCAACCGAATTTTCATATGAAAGATTTATATCTTTATCCTTAAACCTTGCAAGGTTATTGCCGACATTCTTTTTATAGTCGCTGTTTCTCATACCAAAATCGTTATTGGTGGTTTCGGTTTTTGCTACCTCTACTGCATCGAGCGCCTCTTTTTCCCAATCAATTTCGGTGGGATTGTTTTTGGTAGTATCTTTGCAGTTATTTATAAGCTGGGCCGATTTCACCTTATCCTTTTGGTCAGCTACCAGCTTTTCAAAGAGGAAAAGCGGAGCAGTTAAGGTTTTAGAAGCCTTTGAAGCAAAGCCCTCTCCTGCGCCGATCTTCGCCAAAATCCTGATATCCTCATAGCCCTGCAGGGTGCCAAACTCGCTGTCATATCTTTCAAACATTTCAACAACTCTTTTGGAAAGACGGGTCTTTATGCTCTCGCTAACAGTATTATCATACATAATGGTGATGTACTGCTGCTTTGAAAAGTTCGCAAAGAACATATCGGGGGTAATACCGCCCTCAACATAGGACTGCGGCGAGGTTACAAGCACAACGGGAGAGTTTGCAAGAGCATCGCCCGATGCGGCAATACTTATGGCGTGAATTATGCTCTGACAGGAGCCTCTGCCGACTAAATTGACCTGAAAACCGCTGCGCTTATCCTTAAAGAAGTTTACAGGGTGGGTTGAAATATAGTCGGTACGAAGTTCTGACGAGCCATAGATAATAACATTATCAGAAAGCGCCGCAGACTCTTTTAAAAGATAAAGACCTTGAATTTTCTGATCATCGCTCTGATTTCCCAGCGCCTCATTGTAGCTTGGCATAGCCGCGTCAATTACAAAAGGCGTTGCAGAAACAAGGAGCGCCGCTATAACAACTGCGCATAGAATGCGCAACAGAACTTTTTTCACAGTTTTATCCTCTCTTTGAAAGGCACTCGATTACCTTATTAGGTGTATTTATCTCGCTACGCTCAAGCTCGGTGATCTCAATCTTAACGCCGAGCTGCTCATCAAAATCAACAAGCAGTCCAAGCATTGCAAAGGAGTCTAAAAGTCCCTCTTCAAAGAGGTCGATATCCATATCTTCTTTAAGGTCTATGGGCTCAACGCCGCATTTTTCTGCTAAAATTTCAAGAATTTTCTCTTCCATTTATTTTTACCTCCTAAAAAAGTCTACCCGAAAATATCAAAAGACCGAAGCTGAAAAGATGAATGGTAACTAAGCAGAACAAAGGCTGCCATTTGGGGTTTCTTTTCAGTTTTTTAAAGCCTTTGACTTTATTGTCAAGAATATCATTCACACACATAAGCAGTCCGTGATACGCGCCGTAAACTATATAGTTAAGTTCAAGGCCGTGCCATAACCCCATAGTCATCATAGTAATAACATAGCCGATATATGATGCGGTGTAAGGATTTTTAAACCATTTTCCTTTAAGCGCCGACATAACAAAACGCGAATAAACGTAATCTCTAAGCCAAGTAGAAAGGGATATATGCCATCTTGACCAAAAATCCTTCATATCGAGGGCGGCGAATGGCATATTAAAGTTGTCGGGAAGTTTCACTCCCAAAATATAGGCGGTTCCTATTGCCATAAGGCTGTAGCCTGCAAAGTTAAAGAACAAGAACAGAGTGTATCCGTACATATACGAAACGTCTGCCAAAAAGCCTTTGCCGAGCGGCGTGAGCCAATAGGAATATATAAGATTTGAGAGAACAAAGTTGTAAAATGCGCCTGCAAAGAGCTTCCAAACGCCCTTTTCAAAAAGCTCTCTGTACTCCTCTTTTGAATAAGGGGTTTCAAGCTCCTTTGTAAATCTCCTCGAGCGGTCGATAGGGCCCGAGCTGATGCAGGGGAAAAACAGCACGAAATACAGAAAATCGAAAGCCTTTGTTTTCTCGATCAGTCCGTCGTAGGTGTCGATAAGCACCTGAATTGCCCTAAAGGACAGATACGAAAGGCCGAGAATACCGAACACGCTGCCCCCTATCTCTACCCTGAACTTGTTTATAAGCATTGGCACAAGGGAAAGCAGGACGAAAAGCCACAAAATCGGACGTTTATTAATTTTCTTTAACACAAGCGGAAAGACCTTTACCAAGGCAAGCTGCCAAGCAGCAAAAAGCGCCACATACAAAAGCTTTGTCGGCGTGTTAAATATAAGCAGAAGGAACAAGAGCGTCACAACTGCGCCATAATACTTAATCGGTTTTCCCAAAAAGCCTAAGACCGCCGCAGGAATAAGGGCGGCTATAAGAATGTAAAACCAGATAAGCGAGTCAAAAGGAACCATTTTTTACCCCTCTTTAAAGCTGTGCAGCAAGCACTTTTCTGTCAACCTTGCCGTTTGTATTAGTAGGCAGGCTATCGCGGAGCACGATTTTTCTTGGAACCATATATGCAGGAACAAGCTTTGCGAGCTCGGATTTAATGCGGGTTATCTCACGAAGTTTAGGGCCTTCTACTGACTTTGTCAGGAGAACAAAAGCGGCAAGGTAATCAACCTTTTCCTCTTTCATAACGGGAATTACAACTGCGCGGCTTATGTTTTCAATCTTAACGAGATTGTTTTCAATATCCTCAAGCTCAATACGGTAGCCGTTAAGCTTGATCTGAAAATCCATTCTACCACAGAAATAGTAAAGACCGTTCTGCTCATAAGCCGCATCACCCGTTCTATATCCGCGCTTTTTCTGACCTCTCGACTCGGTTTCAAAGAAAACCTTTTGGGTAAGGTCGGGGCGGCCGTAATATCCGTGACCGACATTGTCGCTGATGATCTGAAGCTCGCCCGTTTCACCGCTTTTTAAGAGATTGCCCTTATCGTCAACAATTCGAAACTCTACCTCGGGAAGCGGAGCGCCGATAGGAATAGGTTTTGAGTCCTCAGCCATTTCGCGAGTGATAAGGCTTGCGGTAACAAGAACCGTTGCCTCGGTAGGACCATAGGTATTAACAACATCGGCATTTGGGAAACGCTCGTGCAGAGTGTCTACAAGCTTGTGTGTGAGGGTCTCTCCGCAGAAAAGGAAGCGCTTTAGGTTTGGCAGCATTTTCTCGTTAAAATGCTCCGACATAGCGCAAAGCTCTGCAAACGATGGGGTCGATACCCAGAAGGACAAATTGGAATTTTCAAGACCTTCGTAAAGGGTTACGGGGGCCTCCATCATAGCTTTGTCGATAGTATAAAGGGTTTTTCCAAGCGAAACACCCATATAGACCGAAACGACCGAAACGTCAAACGAGAAGGAAATCTGGTTTGTGATAATATCGGTATCCGCCTCAATATCGCACCAGGAGATAAGCTGGTTATAAAGATTTTCGATATTAGCACGGTTAATGGGAACACCTTTAGGTCTGCCTGTACTTCCCGAAGTAAAGAGAATGTAGCAGTTATCCTCGGGCTTAACCCAATTTTCTTTTGCAACTGCGCCACCCTTGTAGGATGCGAAAATCTCGTCAATCTTCTCAACCGAAAGACTTTGTGTTCCCTCTTTTACTGCAACGTCGCTTTCTCTGAGTTTTACAAAAAACTCTGGCGCAACATCAGAAAGTACCATTTCAAGTCTATCTGCAGGAAATGTTATATCAACGGGAACGTATGCCCTGCCCGCTTTAAGCGCGCCGTACATACAAGGGAGAAACTGCTCTTCTTTATGTCCGTAAATTACGACGGGGCTTTTATCTTTGCCGTTTTTAAGTAAGTAGTCAGCAAAGGCATTTGAAAAGTGCTCAAGTTCTGCATAGGTCATCACCTTATCGTGATAAATAACAGCTTTTCTATTTGCATCTTTAGCGTACTCTGCAATTTTTTCAAGAACAAACATTTTATAAATTTCCTCTCGTTTAAACTAAAAGCTGAGGCTCTAAGCAGGCGGGATAATAGCTTTTATCCCAGCGGTGAGTTGACTCAATAGCGCTATCGGGAACAAAGAACATACTTGTAAGACTTGCAGTATGGTTTCCGCCAAAAAGTCCGTCAACGTGATAATAAGCACCCTCATAGTGAACAATCAGCCAGACGTGCTCGCCCCATACTCCTGCTCCCGAATCATATCTCTCGCCCTCAATATAAAAGGTCTCAAAACCGAGGTTATCGAGAAGCACCTTCTGAGCGGCGGCATAATGTTCACATGATCCTCTATGATATTTAAAATAGTAATCGCAGAGCTCTGCAGTAAGCTCATCAACATATCCACCCGAAACATCAACTTCTACTGCACGATATTTAAAGTTATTATAAAGCCATTCGTAAGTTTTGCGAGCCTTTTCAATATCGGTCATGGTATCGTCGGTCTGCTCGTCTATTACCTCTTTTGCCTTTTCGTTGGCAGATGCGAGAACATTGACCTCGCTAGATGCCTGCTCGTTCGAACTACTCGACGAGGTCTGAGCATCGGACGACGAGGGTGTTTTCTCCTCGGCGCAAGAAACTAAACTGAATAGCATAAATGCTGAAATAATGAGTGCAAAAATCTTTTTCATAGTATCTCCTCTTACAAAAAAATGTGCGGAAAGTTATTCCGCAACACTTATAGCATATTCTAATACTTCGCCGTCAACGACTAAAAAGTACATAGACTGCTCGTCCTTAACACTATAAGACAGAGCATCCCCATCCTTAGAATAGTCAGTACCATACAGCGACTCTAAATCCTCTTGGCTCATACCAACCTTGACCTTGCCGCTCTCTTGAGAAATTTTCTCAGAGTACACCACTACCTCGAGAACATAGTCCTTGTCCCCATCGGGATAGGTATAAACGGTAAAACCCTTATCTGTAAAGTCATAAATCTTATCAAGACCGTTATAGGCGCAGGAAATACTCTCGGAATACTCGTACTCATACTCCGAAAATGCAGAAAGAACCTCTGCCATATCCATATGGCAGGCAATTTTTGTTCCGTCAATATCTATACTTGTAAGTTTGCTATCGCCGCCGCTACATCCCGAAAGCACAAAAACAATGCACATTGAAACAGCTAAAAAAGCGCTTAAAACAAGCTTTTTCATTCAAAAAACCTCCGACAAATTTTGACCCATAGTACAACAAGATATTATACTATATTTTTAGCAATAAATCAACACAAAAACCAACTTTTATTTAAACTCTTTACCGTTTTCACAAAGAACTTTAGTTCTGAGCAAAAACGCCCCCTCGACATTAACGTTATGCTGCTGAGAAAAGACCGATAAAAGAAGCTGAGGATTGAGTGTGTTCTGATTTCCCGAGGCAAGATTTAGCCACAAGCAAAGGTCGTTTCCATCGCAGTTTACCTCGTATCCGTAGACGAAATTCTTGATATTAACAAGCTTTTCGCCTGCCTTGCCTTTTTTCACAGCCATGATCTCGTCCTGAGCTAAAAACCCTTCCATTAAAGACTTTTTATCTGCCGCGCCATACAGTCTCACAAGATACATCGACGAATTTATAAGCGAGGCTTTCATTTGAGGCCCGCTGACTTCTATTACCTCAATACCTACTGGAAGAACTGCATTTAATCCGTTTTTTACCTCGTCAAAGGAAATATCGTCAATAAGGCGCATATCAACGCTCTCGCAGTTGCTCTCTGTGCCGAGTGCGAGAGGAAGAGCAAAGGTCATATAAAGGTGCGGGTGAAAGCCCTCGGTGTACCACATTGTAATGCCGCTTCTGCGAACTGCACGCTGAAAAAGCCTTGTCATATCAAGGTGCGAGATATATTTTGCTCTGTCTCGTTTTGTGAAAAAGACCCTAATATTTTGCACTACACTCGCCTCCCGTAAGCTTATTTGCGCCGCATCCTGCGCAGGATTTGCGGCAGTGCGCAGTTGTTTCTGCATTATAGGCTTTTTTACACTCTTTTTCAAGGAACTTCTTTGAAACGCCGTAATTTATATGGTCCCAAGGAAGAACCTCGTCAAATGAGCGGTGTCTGCCCTGATAGAAGGTCATATCAAGGCCGCATTTATTAAAGGCTGCCTGCCATTTTTCAAAGTCGAAGCCCTCGCTCCAGCTATCAAAGCAGGAGCCGTTTTTGTAAGCCTCGTAGATAGCCTGTCCTATCCTTCTATCTCCTCTTGCGAAAACGCCTTCAAGAATACTTGTATTGCTGGCGTGGTAATTTAAGGCAATCTTCTTGCTTCTGCCGACACCTTTAAGCACATCGTGCTTATGGATAACTGTTTCAAGGCTGTCCTGCGCCTCCCACTGAAAAGGGGTGTGCGGCTTGGGAACAAAGGTCGCAACACTTGCAGTCACGGTTATGCCGCAGCCCTTGGGTCTGTTTTCAAGGTCGTAAAACAGATTTACAACGCTCTGGGCGGTGTAAATAATGCCCTTTATATCCTCCTCAGTCTCGGTGGGCAGACCAATCATAAAGTAAAGCTTGATGCCGGTGTAACCGCCCTCGAATGCAATGCGGCAGGTGTTGTGAAGCTCCTCTAAGGTAACGTTTTTGTTTATAACGTCACGAAGCCTTTGAGTTCCCGCCTCTGGCGCAAAGGTAAGACCGCTTTTGCGTATTCCGCTTATGCCGTCCAGCACCTCTTTTGAGAAGTTGTCCACTCTAAGCGACGGCAGAGAAAGACTTATTTTCTCCTTATCAGACCACTTTGTGAGCTCGGAGAGCATATTCTCGATTTGGGTATGGTCACTTGTAGAAAGCGAGCAAAGAGAAATTTCATCATAGCCGGTATTTGCGCAGAGCTCTTTTGCCTGACGGCAGAGGGTCTCAACGCTTTTTTCGCGGAAAGGTCTGTAAATAAAGCCCGCCTGACAGAAGCGGCAGCCTCGGATGCATCCGCGAAGCACCTCTAAAACCGCTCTATCGTGAACGGTCTCAATAAAAGGCACAACGAATTTATCGGGATAGGGAGTTTTGTCAAAGTCCTTAACTACTCTTTTGGTAACGGTTTTGGGGACGACCTCGTATTTGGGGGTGATTTCCTTAAGGGTGTTGTCCTCGTTATAGGTAACATCATAGAAAGACGGAACATAAATTCCCTCTATTTTTGCAGCGTCTAACAAAAACTCCTGCTTACTACTTCCCCTTTTCTTGTGCTCAGCATAAAGGTCGCAAAGCTCGACGATAACGTCCTCTCCGTCGCCCAGCATAAAGAGGTCAAAAAAATCGGCAACAGGTTCGGGGTTGCAGGCACAGGGTCCGCCACCGACAACAAGGTTTTTAAGCTCTTTTCTGTCGCGTGAATACAAGGGAATACCCGCCATTTCGAGCATATACAGAACATTTGTATAGCTAAGCTCGTACTGCAAGGTAAATCCGATAATATCAAAGTCAGAAACGGGGTCAAGGCTCTCCAAGGCATAAAGAGGGATATTTTCCTTCTGCATCTCCTCCTTCATATCAAACCAAGGGGCGAAAACTCTCTCGCACCAGATATTTTCCTTTGAATTGAGAATATGGTACAAGATCTTTATGCCAAGATGTGACATACCAATTTCGTATGTATCGGGAAAGCAAAAAGCAAAACGGACATCAACCTTTTCTTTATCCTTCACAACACTATTAAGCTCTCCGCCTATATATCTCGCAGGTTTTTGAACCCGCATTATAACCTTTTCAATCTTTTCTTTCAAATTCATTTTTCCACAACCTGCCAATTACACAATATATAGTGATATTATATCACACATACAAATTTAATTCAACTTTTTTTGATGCATTATTACTGTAATTGCAAGGTAAATTGAGGTTATCAGCAGGCTGAAATTATATCCGCTGAAAATAAGCACAAGGCTGCCAAGTAAAAACAAGGCCGCCGCCGAAAAAAGCGACACAAGGTCGGCGATTTTTTGCGCTTTTCCCGCCTCAAGCTTTATGCTTAGAATTTCATATAGTATTCTGCCGCCGTCAAGCGTTCCTGCGGGCAGAAAATTAAAAAACGCCGTTATTAAGTGGATAAGCGACGCGTTTTTCTGAGAGAAAAACATAAAAACAGCAAACAAAACAAGATTAACGGCGCATCCTGCCGACAAAACTGCTATTTTTCGGCTTGTATTTACAATAGAAAGCGGCTTTTTCAGTATCATTCGTATTCCGAATGGTGCAAAGTATAATTCCTTTACACCTAATCCAAGCAGCTCTGCCATAACAATATGTCCTAATTCGTGAATAAGCGCCGCAGAAATTGCTAAAAGCATAAAGCCGCTCTTATCGCAGAAAGCAAAAAGAGCCAGCAACACGATAAGCAGAAAGCTTATCTTTACTCTGACTCCTAAAAAACTAAAACTCAATGCCATCTATTCCTTTTAAAACATATGCAGGATCAACACTTTTTCCGCCTATCCTTATTTCAAAATGCAGGTGCGGCCCCGTTGAATACCCTGTACTGCCCATATATGCAATGATTTCCCCCGCCCTTATAACCATTGATTTTTCTACCTTTACGCTATCACAATGTCCGTAAAAGGTAAAAAGGGTGTCAGAGTGCTTCATAATGACATAGTTTCCGTAAGCCTCTGACTGCCCCACCTCATAAACAACACCGCTGAAAGCCGATGTTATCGGTGTTCCTAACTTTGAGGCTATATCTATTCCCGTATGGAACCCCTCTGTTTTAAAAACGGGATGAATTCTCCAGCCAAATTCCGAGGTAATTGTCCCCTTTGTCGGAGCTGAAATGGGCGAGGTCAGCAAATATGCTTTATCCGTAACTGTACTGGGCAAAACCTTTACATCGCTTCCGCCCGCTCCCTCGCTCTGTGCGATGCCCGATGAGCTTTCACTTTGAGGAATATTCGACGAAACCGACGAATTTGTCTGCTTTTCATCTGAAAAAACAAAGTTTCCGAGCCTTGAAAGGAATGTTTTTATATCTTCAAAGGTTATATCCTCGGTTTTGACCGCATTATTATATGCTGTTTTAATTGAAGCATAGGCTTTAGGTGCGGCATATCTCAAAGCAATGCAGGAAAGCACAATAAGGGTGCAAATAACGCCCTGAATAAAAACAAGGCGCAGGCACCCCTCTCCCCTTGGCATTTGTTCTGACTCATTTACTTTTATTTCAGGTATGTCGGGAGGCAGGTTGTCTGCAAATTCATCTTTAAAAACATAGTTATTCATTTTTTAGCCTCCATTTTCTTAAAAAAGCCGTCTTTTTCGTTTGGGCGGGTTGTATTTACAGCCGCAGGATTTTTTTACCAAAATCGTATCCTCGCCTATAAGCTCGATGTCCTCCCATTTAACGATAACATCGTCTTCCCTGCCGAAAAGGCCGAAAAACTTAAGTCTGCCGAATATAACCAAAGAACAAACCTTTTGGTCGCAGGTATCAATTTCAGCATCGCAAACTCTGCCAAGGAATTGCCCATCCTCAAGGCTTATCACATCCTTTTCCATAAGCTCTGTTATTCTTGTCAACTCCCGCTCCCCCTTTCTTTAATTTTTATTCAGTAAGGAGACAAATTATGATTTCAAAACATTGACAGAGGCAAAAATGTGTAATATACTTTTAATAACAATCGAATAAAGCGTGATTCGCTGCTCTTAAAGGGCAGAATCGGGCATATTTTATATGCTCGGGGATAAGGAAAGTGCGGTGAAAATCCGTCGCAACAGCCATTGCCGTATCTCTTGAAGTTCAAGTCAAGTCGGAATGCTTATCGTTTCACGAAATGCAAACTCGCTCCTGGGCAGATGAGGAGAGATGGCTTTTTTAGCATTTATGCTTTTATTTGTCATGCTCCTCTCGTTCCTTTAGGAATGTGGGGAGTGTTTTGCTTTTATACGGCTGGGTACAAAAAAGAAAAGGAGAAGTTAAAATGAAACTTCAAAACAAAAGCAGGCTTTTAGCCACACTTTTATTGTCAGCAGCAGTCGTTTCGCTCCTGTTTACAGCAGGATGCGGACAAAAGGTAAAGGCAGAGGGACTGTGGGAAAGCGCAGTTTATACCTCTGACAAGACCTTTGGCGAGGGAAAAACCACCATTGAGGTCGAGGTAAAAGCAGGCGAACAGAGCGTTACCTTCACCATTAACACCGACAAAGAAAATTTTGCAGACGCTCTTTTAGAGCACGAGATTATCGAGGGTGAGGACGGACCTTACGGACTTTACATAAAAAAAGTAAACGGAATTTTAGCCGATTATGATGTGGATCAGTCCTATTGGAGCCTCTGCAAAGACGGCGAGATGCTCAATACAGGCGCAAGCGACACCAAGATTGCTCAGGGCGAGCATTATGAGTTTGTCTATGCAAAGTAAATCAAAAAAAGTCTCTCTTTTTGAGCTTGCGCTATTTGCAATGTACGGCGCGCTTATGTTTATTTCCAAAATCCTTCTGGAATTTTTGCCCAACGTACATTTAATTGGAATGTTTATTGTTCTTTTTACTGTGATTTACAGGGTCAAGGCTCTCATTCCGATTTATGTATTTGTATTTGTAACGGGCTTTTTTAACGGCTTTAATTTATGGTGGGTGCCCTATCTTTACATCTGGACTATTCTTTGGGCGCTCTCTATGCTTATACCGAAAAAAGCGCCAAACTGGGTTTTAATAATTTTCTGCCCCATAATTTGCTCACTTCACGGATTTTTGTTTGGAACGCTATATGCGCCTTTTCAAGCACTTGCGTTTGGGCTTGATTTTGAGCAGACGATTGCCTGGATTATTGCGGGACTCCCATTTGATATCACCCACGGCATTTCAAACTTTGTAGCGGGGCTTTTGGTGTTCCCCTTATATAAAGCGCTCAAAAAGATATCTGCACACAAACTATACTAAACAAAAAAAGCTGCCTCTCGGCAGCTTTTTTGTTTTATTCACTTAAATACTCATCAATGGCTTTTGCGGCGGTTTTGCCTGCGCCCATTGCCGAGATAACGGTTGCGGCGCCTGTAACAGCGTCTCCGCCTGCGTAAACGGCGTTGCGGCTGGTAAGTCCGTCCTCGTTTACAACAATTCCGCCCCAGCGGTTTACTTCAAGTCCGTCAGTAGTGGACTTGATAAGCGGGTTGGGAGAGGTTCCGATAGACATAATAACTGTGTCTACCTCTATCTCAAACTCGCTGTCGGGGATAACAACGGGGCGGCGCCTTCCCTTTTCGTCGGGCTCGCCAAGTTCCATTTTAACGCATTTCATACCCGTAACAAAGCCATTTCTTGTATCTCTTGCATCCTCGGGATTGTTGTAGCCTAATATCTCGGTAGGGTTACAGAGCAGCTTAAACTCAATTCCCTCCTCCTCGGCGTGCTCAACCTCCTCACGCCTTGCGGGAAGCTCA
>CAZDSQ010000041.1:13793-15573 GCA_964508295.1 uncultured Oscillospiraceae bacterium
GTAGACAATATAGACCTTCTCGGCGCCAAGGCGAAGAGCAGTTCTTGCAGCGTCCATAGCAACGTTACCGCCGCCTACGACTGCAACCTTTCCGCCCTTCATAATAGGTGTCTCGGGGTTTTCGAGATATGCTTTCATAAGATTGCTTCTTGTAAGAAACTCGTTTGCAGAGTAAACGCCCTTAAGCGACTCGCCGGGGATGCCCATAAAGTTAGGGAGTCCCGCTCCCGAGCCGATAAATACAGCCTCAAAGCCCATCTGGAAGAGCTCGTCAACTGTTAATGTCTTGCCTATAACAACGTTTGTTTCTATCTTAACGCCAAGTTTTTCAAGTGTGTCAACTTCCTTGGCAACGATTGCTTTAGGAAGACGGAACTCTGGAATACCGTAAACTAAAACGCCGCCTGCGGTGTGCAGAGCCTCAAAAACAGTTACCTCGTAGCCTTTCTTTGCAAGGTCGCCTGCGCAGGTAAGGCCCGAAGGGCCTGAGCCTACTATAGCAACTTTGTGTCCGTTAGACTCGGGGCGAGCAGGCTCCTCTTTGCAGAAGGTGTTGTGCCAATCGGCAACAAAGCGCTCAAGTCTTCCAATGCCGACAGATTCGCCCTTTATGCCTCTTATGCATTTTGCCTCGCACTGCGTTTCCTGCGGGCAAACTCTGCCGCAAACTGCGGGGAGAGATGATGATTTTGAAATAACCTGATAAGCTCCCTCAAAATCGCCCTCTTTAATCTTCTCGATAAATTCGGGGATATGTATTTTTACGGGGCAACCGTCAACACAAGGCATATTCTTGCAATTAAGGCAGCGCATAGCCTCGTCTATAGCGGTTTCTTCGCTGTAACCTAATGCAACCTCGTCAAAGTTGTGCGCACGAACTTTGGCATCCTGAGTGGGCATTACGTTTCTTGTAAGACTCATATTTGCTTTTGCCATTTAGCGCACCTCCTTTTTGAAAAGATTGCAGGCGTCTATGTGGGCGTGGCGCTCAAAATCCGAGTACATTCTGCCTCTTGACATAGCCTCGTCAAAGTCTATCTCATAGCCGTTGAAATCAGGACCGTCAACGCAGGCAAACTTTGTTACCTTTTTGCCGTCAACGTTAAGTGTAAGTCTGCAGCCGCCGCACATTCCCGTTCCGTCGATCATAATGGGGTTCATAGATGCGGTTACGGGCGTTCCAAACGGTCTTGCAGTTTCAACAACAAATTTCATCATAATGAGTGGGCCGATGGTGATAATCATATCAAACTTTTTGCCGCTCTCGAGCATCTCCTTTAAAGGCATTGTAACGTTACCCTTTTCGCCATAAGAACCGTCGTCAGTCATAACACGAAGTGTATCTGAGCAGGCCTTAAACTCGTCCTCAAGGATAAGGAGATCCTTATTTCTGAAGCCGATAATGCTTGTAACCTCTGCGCCCATTTCGTGAAGCTTTTCGGCAATAGGCATAGCGATAGCACAGCCAACGCCGCCACCGACAATGCAGACCTTTTTAAGCCCGTCAAGATGGGTTGCAACGCCGAGGGGGCCTACAAAATCCTGAATGTACTCCCCCGCCTCTTTATACGAGAGCTTTTCAGTCGTACTGCCTACGACCTGAAAAATTATCTTTACAGTACCCTCCTCTTTATTTACGCCTGCAACGGTCAGGGGAATTCTTTCGCCGTTTTGGTCAACACGAAGAATGACAAACTGGCCGGGCAGAGCCTTGTTAGCTACAAGCGGAGCCTCTATCATAAGCTCTACTACTGTAGGATTTAAAACCTTTTTATGAGCT
>CAZDSQ010000042.1:0-15512 GCA_964508295.1 uncultured Oscillospiraceae bacterium
CTTTTTCTGTTCCTACTCGGTTTGCGTAAACTCCGTTAAGGATAACACGCTTTTTACGCCCTGTCGTTTTTAGTTTTATTTTGTAAACTCTTTAACAAACCCCATAATATTTTTATAGATCACGCTATCCTCAGAAAGTCCGCAAATATCCTTTAAAATCTGCTCATTCGACTTTTCCTCTTTTATCTTGCTCCAAGCGCTGTCAGCGGGGTCTGTGTAGATAACTGCGGCGGCGGCAGTCATTTCAAGAACAGAAGCATCCTCACCGCACTCGTGCAGAAGCTTTGCGGCGCCGATTATACGTTCGTCAGCGCCGAGCTTTCTATGTGGCTCTCTTGCGTTTCTTGCAACGGTGTCAATAATGGTGCGGTTAGTAAACTTAGTCTTTGAAAGAGCGGCAAACTCCTTCTGGTCTTCTTCCTCATAGCCGAACTTTTTGCACATTGCCTTGTTTGTTGCGGCGTAGTTTTTGTCAAGAAGCTCTAATATCTCGGGGTCGTTAGCGGCCTCTCCGTAATCGGTAAAGCCTTTAAGTGCACCGAGATAAGCAATTACACAGCTTGCGGCGTTGTAGGTAAAGAGCTTGCGAGTCAAGAAGTTTGAAAACTCTCCAAGCGCACGGATCGAAGGTACATCGGGTGTATAGCCCTCAAGAAGATCAGCATCACACTGAAGGTAGGGATAGTTTTCCGAGTTGATATTGTATCCGTCCGACTCGATTGTGGTGCAGAAAACTGTTGCCTCACTAACCGAAATATCTTTGCCGACAATTGCCTCTCTGAGTGTTTTTGAAGGGTGCGATGCGTTTTCGCAGGTTACGATATAGTAATGCTTGTTACTATCCAAAAGCTTTGTAAGCTCTGCGCCGACATCTTTTAGGTTTTGTCCGCAGACAGAAACCAAGATAAGCTCTGCATCAGCTAAATCGGCATTTTCCCAGGTGTAAGCCTTATAGTTATCAACACAAATGCTCTCACGAACACCACCGAAAAAGCTTACGTTAAAGCTTCCCTCGCAATTTAGTTTGTCAACAAGCTCCTTATTTTTATCGACAAAAACTATCTCACGATCTGCCTCTTTTAAAAGTCTGCCTATAAAGCCTCTACCGGTTTTACCTGCCCCGATTACTGCTATTTTTTTCATTTGAGCCATCCCCATTCCTTAATAAGCTGAATTTTTTCTTTAATGAGCATACCGAGCTCGCCGTTGGGGTCTAGTTTACATACCTTTTCGATAACAGCATCGTAGCCTTCGGTTTCTCTCATATTTTTAAGCTGAACTGCAAATTCATCGCTGGGCTCCTCGTAGTGAATTGCACAGGCGATAGCAACTGCAAGGTTTTCAGGCTTAACGCCGAGGCTTAAACAAAGGCGAGCCGAGCCGACAAGTCTGTCGTCAGGGCCGAGCTTGCGCATCGGATCACGTGCGTTTCTCTCGATATAGTCAACGATATTTCTGTCCTGAAGCTTATTTAAAGAGGTGCGGGTAAATGCCCACTGCTCATCAAAGGGGAAGTTGTGTTTCTTGGAAAGAGCGGTTGCAGTCTCGGTGTAAACGCCGTCAAGGAGCTTTAAAATACGCTCGTCGGATGCGGCATCTGCTATGTATTTGTAGCCCAAAAGTGCGCCCACAAACGAGGTGGTGCCGTTTGCGGCATTGTAGGTGTAGAACTTTCTCTCAAGGAAGCCTGTAAACTCATAGATAGGCTCGATGCACATCATTTCAGGCATGGGAGCCTTGATGCGAGATGCATCAAACGGGAATTTCCAGAAATTCTGAGCATTTACAACAAGGGGGTCTTTCTCTAAAAGCTCGGGTGTTGCCTCAATTGCCGAGCGCATAATAACCGCCTCGGTAATGCCAACGTTCTCGTGGAAGAACTCTTTGTATTCCTCTTTTATCTGCTCCTCAATGCCGTTTCTTAAAATATCGGCGGGCAGCTTCCAGTTTTCGCAAGTAATGATATTGATAGGCTTGGGATTTTTAACTGCTCTGAGTTCAATTCCCGCAGTCAAAAGAGGAACAATGTCCATAAGGTTTTTGCCACCTACTGCATCAAAAATGCAGTCTGCCTCGGCTATCGCCTCTGAAATTTCATCCATCTGAGAGAATTTAAGAGCCTTTGCATTCTTAACAACGGTGTTTTTGGAGCTATCACCTAAGATATTTACAAGGTACTCTCCTCTTTCGTTGATAAGGTCGCAAAGTGCGTCAACCTTTTCAACAAAAACAAAATCAATTCCACTAAGATAAAGCAGATGTCCTACAAATCCACGGGCTATTTTTCCCGCACCAAAAATTACACAACTCATTTTTACCCTTCCTTTTATTGTAAATTTGAAAAGTTAACAAAATCTTGTTTTAAATTTATGTACAAGCTTTTATAGATAGTAAATCTTTTAAGTAAAATTTCCCTTAAACTGCCATTGGGAACTGTAAGGGTTTTATACTTTACAACCTTTTCTGCAGCGTCTGCAAGGTTTTCAAACTCGCCCGCTCCAACGGCGGCTAACATAGCCGCTCCGAGAGCCGAGGTTTCATTGTTTAAAACTCCGACTATCTCACAGCCGAACAGTTCAGCTTTGAGCTTTGCCATTACCATATCGTTTGCAGAGCCGCCGCCGCAGATCATTTTGTCTGCACCCTTAATGTTAAGGCTCTGTGCAATATCGTAAAGGCTGAAAACAATTCCCTCCAAAACCGCATAGCTCATGAGCTTTTTATCGGTTTTATCGGTTATTCCAAAGAAAACACCTTTTGCATTCTCATCGTATATAGGCGCTCTCTCGCCTTTTAGATACGGCAGGAATATGGGCGGGTTTTCAAGTGCAAGCTCGGCAGTTACATCAGAAAGGCCGAAGTTTTCAATAGCAAAGCTGCTTGAAACTCCGCTTGCCTTTGTGCCGCCGTAAGCTATAAAGCCTTCAAAAAATCTTCCGCTCACAAAGTTTCCAACATCAAAGGTATCAGAAATCTTGCCTATATGCTCGCTTGTGCCTGACAAGTCAAAAACCTTGTCAGCGCTCACAACACCCATTCCGATAAGACCTGCAAAGAAATCGTTGCAACCGAGATATACGGGCGTTCCTTTTTTAAGTCCGTACTCCTTTTCGGCAATCTCAGTTACATATCCTGCAAGGTCGGTGGGGCTTTTTATGGGCGCAAGCTCAAAATCAAGGTTAAGCTTCTCTAAAAGAGCCTTGCTATATACCCCATTCTTAGTGTGAGCAATGCCACGCTGACTGAAATTGTCGGTCACAAGCTCGCCCGTTAATTCTTTAATAAGAAGCTCCTTGGGCATTACAACTTTTTTGCAGTTTGGAAACTTCTTTTTTATGTAGCATAGACGAGGGAGTGGATATGAAATAATATCGGGGTGCGGCATATCAAGCTCATTTATAAACTCGTCCTGCGAAATCTTTGACTTTATCTCGTCAAGCTCGTCCTTGCCTGCGCTGCTGTTCCAGCCAATAACCTCGCCGTCATCGGTTATATAGGTTCCAACCTGCGACGAAAAGCCTATGCCTGCTACCATTTCAGGTGAAACAGACTTAAAAAGCTCGCTCAATGCACCTTTCAGAGCAATTTTCCAACCCTCTGTTCCCTCTTTTTCGTAACGCTTTTTAGCGTTTATACACTCGCCGTCTTTAGAGAGCGCCAGAGCCTTTAAAGAAGAGGTTCCAAGGTCAATTCCAACGTAATATTTTTTCATAGCATCAGTCAAAGCAGAATATCGCCTTTACAAAGCCGATGGGGCGATTTCTTACATCGTCAAGTCCCTTTTCAAAATCCTCAAGCTTGATCTTCTCTGAAACAAAGAGGTCCATATCAACTGCGCCGTCTTCCATAAGCTCTATAGCCTTCTTGTGCTGATTCCAGTTATTGCCCGCTCCGATAAGACGGAGATTGTTTACGTGAACATCGTCTATACGGATGGACATATGCTTACCTCTGCCATAGCCTGCAAGAACGACTGTTCCACCCTTTTTGCAGAGCTTTAAGCTGTTTGTGATGCACTCCTCAATTCCGGTTGCCTCGATGATGTAATCGGTTCCGTCGGGATGAATTTTCTTCATTTCCTCAAAAATATCCTGCTCACGAGTTGCGATGGTGGCATAAGCGCCCATCTGCTTTGCAATCTCAAGGCGTGCAGAGGATGTTGCAACAACAACTATCTTTCTCATTCCGAGAGCCTTTGCAACTGCAAGGCAGCAAAGACCGATTGAACCTGCGCCGTAAATTAAGCAGGTCTTACCAAGCTCTGCCCCTGCCTTTTCCCAGCAGCCGAGGGCAACGCCCATAGGCTCGGCAAGAGCGGCGTGCTCAAAGCTTAAATCATCGGGAAGCTCAACAAGGCCATAGGCAGGAACGTCAACATACTCAGCGTAAGCGCCGTTTCTCTTAAAGCCTATTTCCTCAAAGCTCTTGCAGTATCTCCAGTTACCGCTTCGGCAAGCCTCACAGGTGTTACAAACGACGTCGTTTGAACCCGTTACTCTCTTGCCTACCCAATGGCTGTCCTTTTGGTTTTCAACCTCGCAAACAACGCCCGACCACTCGTGTCCGGGGATAAGCGGATAGTTTGCGGGGATATTTCCGTCGATTACCTCCAAGTCGGTTGCACAGATTGCGGCCGCCTTGACCTTGATTCTTGCAAATCCCTTTTGCAGAGGGGGCAGCTCGCGGTTTTCCAAAACAACCTTATGAGGCTCTTTAACAACTACACATTTCATTCTCGTTTCCTCCTACTTAATCTCTATGATACTTGGGTCTTTTGCCCTTTAATCCGTGCTGTGATGTGATATTAACGCTCGCCTTTCCCTTTACGGCATCAGACTCGAAAACAACTATCTCGTTGTTTTCTTTAAGAAGCGGACCGGGGATGTAAAGTGCGCTTTGGGGTCCGACATCCCAGAATCTGCCGAGGTTAAAGCCGTTTACAAAAACGATGCCCTTTGTAAAGTTATCCATGTGAACAAAGCAATCTTTATTCGGCTCTGCCTTAAATTCGCCTTTAAAGAAGGCGGGGCATTTTGCGGCGGTGTTGCACTCGTAATTTACCTTTGAAACGTCCTGCATCTCAAAGCAGGAAACCTCCCAGTCAAACATAACTCTGTTTGAGAAGAGGATCGCGTTTGTAATTCCCTTGTAGTCGCCCTTGTAGGTTGAAATACCGAAATTAACTCTGCCGAGGTTTTCAACAAAAACGTCGATTACGTCGCCTTTTTTAAGGCCGTTTATTGTAATTCTGCTCTCGTCAAAGCCTCTCATACGGGTTCCGATAAGCTCGCCGTTTAAGTAGACCTGCGCTCTGTCACGGATACCGTCAAGCTCTATGTAATCGTAGGGAGCGTCGTAGGTCATCACCTTGCGGTAGCGGATATATCCGTAGGACTGATCGAAATATTCCATCGACTCTACTGTTTTGCTCTTGTAATTTTCGGCAATCTGCAGATTGTCAAAGAGGCTTGCCGAGCATTTAAGCTCAACCTCGCCGATATCCTGAAACTCAGGCTCGGGCGGGAGCGGCGGCAGAGGTGCGCCGTTTTCCTTTTCGAGTAAGTCTCTTACTATAAAGAACTTCTCGGTGTAATCGCCCCACTCGGTAAGAGCGGCGTCGTAGTCGTAGCTTGTCATTGTAGGCAGAAGCGCCGAGGGATTCTTAGCGTGGAAAACGTTGGGAACTCCAAGATATCCAAAATCGTTAACAAAAATGTTGGCGCCGTTCATAAAGCCGAAGTTTGTTCCGCCAAAGAACATATAATCGTTAAAGCTTGCGCCCATCTCAACAAACTGGCGCATATTCTTTGCAAAATCCTCGTTACTGCAGGTGTAACATTGTTCATTACCCCAGTGGGTGTAGTTTCCGCCCCAATACTCTGCGGCGAAATAAGGAGCTTTTCCGTCGAGATACTTGTCGGTGGGAGCAAAGTGAACGTCCATATCAATGTCGCTGCAGGCAAAGTCGATGGCCTTTATAACATGGTCGTGACTACCGGTGCAGAGGAATATCTCGTCGTCTCCGTCAGAGGAGAAGAAAAGACAGTCAAGTCCTGCGTCCTTGTATATCTTTTCAACCTCTGAAAGATACTCAAAGTCATCACCAAACGAGCCGTACTCGTTTTCGAGAGCAACCGCAATAACGGGTCCGCCGTTTGCATCAAGGTAAGGCTTTATCTTGGAGAAAAGCACTCCGTACCAATTCTTTAAATGGGTGAGATAGGGTTCGCTCTTGCAACGCAAGCGCATATTGCCGTCCTTGTAAAGCCAGGTGGGCAGACCGCCGTTTTCCCATTCTGCACAGATAAAGGGACCGGGCCTTAAAATGACCTTAAGGCCAACCTTTTCGGCGGTTTTGATAAATCTTTCAATATCGGCGATACCGCTGAAATTAAACTGACCTTTTTTAGCCTCGTGAACGTTCCAGGCAATATAGGTTTCAACACAGTTTAAGCCTGCGGCGGCGTATTTCTGCATAAGGCTTTCCCACTGCTCAGGAAATGCCCTGAAATAGTGGAGCGAGCCGCTGCGTATCTTGAATTCTTTGCCGTCTAAATAAAATTTCTTGTCCTTGTAGGTGAACATTTTGCGCCTCCTATATCTGCAAATTTTTAACTGCTTCGGTTTGTGATTTCAGCGCCGCACCAAACGCCGCCGAAATGTTTTTATCGGCACATAATTCTATTTTTTTGCGCCCGTCAATGTAATCAAACTCGTAAAAATACTTTTTGAGAGTGTCCAAAAAGCTGTCGTCACGGTTTATATAGTCGCCCGTTAAGATTATCTTGTCGGGGTAAAAAAGCATTGCCGCATTGTGAAGTGCTACAGCCAAAAGCCTTGCCCCCTCTTCAAGAATTGTTATATATCTTTCTCGGTTTTTTAAAACCATGTCAAAGCTTACTCCGCAACGCGCCGAAATGCCGCTTATAGAGGAATAGGCCTCTAAACAACCCTTTCTGCCGCAGCTACATTTAAGCCCGTTGTAGACTGCAAGGGTGTGGGCAAGCTCCATTTTATTAACGTCCTCAGAAATACGCGAGTCCTGCATGACCGACATACCGATTCCCTTGTCAACACGGATAAGCATAAGGTTTTTAGGGGTGTTTCCCTCCTCTTTTTCAAGGTCAAACGCCTTTGCAAGAAGCATACATTTAGGGTCGTGGTCAACGTAGGTAAAAACGCCGTACTTTTCCTCGAAAAGCTCCTTGAAGTTTACTGCGCTCCAGCCGCTTTTGATGGGAAACCTCAGAGAAACTCCGTTTTTATTATCGACCGAGCCCTGAACTGCAAGGCCAATGCTTAAAACCTTGTATTTATCCTTGCAAAACTTTAGCGCCTCGTCGCAAAGCGATAGCGCGCTCTCAATAACATCGTCTTTGTTCTGCGCGGTAAATTCACGGAAAATTCTGTGCTTGATCGCTCTGTCAAAGCTCATAACAACGGCACTCATACCGATTTTGTTTATATCAATTCCAATGGTTGCAATCTGCTCACCGTTTAGTTTAAGAATGTAGCCTGTTCTGCCCGCTTTTCCCGTTCTTGTATCCTTTTCCTCCAAAAGATAGCCGCGGGAAATGAGCTCAGCGGCATTTTCCGAAACAGTTCCCCAGCTGAAACCCGTTTCTCTCTGGATCTCTCTGCGGGTTGCTCCGCCGCTATTCATAACATATTCCAATATATCTGATATACTATTCTGTTTTTGGTTTTCCTGTGTCAGATAGATTTTCATATATTTTTTCCTCCGTTATTGACAATTATATCAACATTTGATATAATTGTCAACAGAAAGAATGAAAGGAATTAAAAAAATGAAAATTTCAGCTTCTTCAATCACAAACACAAACCTCGCTGACGGACAGGTCGGTATCTGGTATTTAGGTCAGGAGGGTTTTCTTTTTAAGAATAAGGATAAATATTTGGTGGTAGATCCATATCTTAGCTATTACGTTGACGAGAACTGTTGTCAGTTTGTTAAGTGGGAGCGCCTCTATGCCCCGCCGATAAGCGCCGAGGAGCTTTCGTTTGTTGATGTTGTTGTTTGCACACACTCGCATTATGACCACGCCGACCCCTCCACCCTATCTAAAATTGCAAAGGCAAATCCCAAGGCCGTTTTTGTTGTTCCCGCTCCCGAGGTTGAAACGATTGCCGCCTACGGCATAGAAAAGGAGCGCATCATAGGCGCAAAGGCAGACGAGCTGCTTTCGGTTTGCGGCTTTGACGTAACACCCGTTCCCTCGGCTCACGAGGAGTTTCACATTGACCAAAACGGCAACTACCACGAGCTTGGCTACATAATTGAGGCTGACGGACAGCGCTTTTTCCACGCAGGTGATATGTGCCTTTACGACGGGCTTGCCGAGCGCCTTACCGACATTGACATCGCCTTCTTGCCCATAAACGGCAGGGACTACTACCGCAACAAGAACGACATTATCGGAAACTTTGACTGCGTTGAGGCGGTCACTCTCGCAAAGGAAATCTGCGCAAAAATGCTTGTTCCTATGCATCACGATTTATATGTCGTCAACAAGGTAGACCCCTCATATTTTATCAGCATTTTAAACGAAATTCACCCCTACAGACAGTTTCACATCTTCTCCCCCGCCGAATGTTATATCAGTATTAAATAAAAATTATAGTATAAAAAGAAAACCGCTTAGCGTATGCTGAGCGGTTTTTGTTGATTTTGGCTATTGATTTTTCAAAGACATAGAACCGTCCCCTGTCTTACACTGTCTTTAATAAGCATTCACGGTTCTTTGACATTATGGTGTCTTTTCTTTTATGCTTATAATGTCCCATTTTCCGTCCCTTTTTTTAATATCCCATCTTTCGTAATTGATGGTACCATATTTTACTCTACCCTCCGAATTGCGTGCCTCACAGTCGATCTTTACCCACATATACCCTTCCTTAAAGTCGTGCCACACAAAAACTCGTTTAATGTCAAGTTCTACCTGCAATTGTTGCATATCTTCTCTGTCTTTTCGGATATCGAAGGAACTAAACCATGTGTCCGCAACCTCTTCTGATGAAACCTCTCCCATAAAAATCGACTCAACATAGTCAATCAAAGAATTAGTATCAGAAAAAATAGAGTGATATCTATAAATGAGTATGCTTAAACACATTACTACACCTATCGTTATAAGTAAAATTAGAACTCTTGATTTCTTTTTATTCATTTAACCGCCCCCTTATATATAGTCTTTTAGACGAACAATTTTAAGAGACCAACCAGTTTCCCTCATGCCGTCTGTCTTTTGATCAAGGGTGTTCATCTATTTTGGTTACCTTCCATTTACCATTTTCCTTTTCTATATACCATTTTGATGGTATACCTATGCTGCAATAATCAATTTTTCCGTTTTTATCATAATATCTGACGGAATAAAGAACTTGCATAACTCCCTCTTTTCCATTATGCCAAACCCATATTCTTGCTATAGAAGAATCTATTGTTTCTGTATCAGGATAATATTTTTTACTGAAGTTATACACCCATAACGGGTTGCTTTCATCAACAATTTTTTCGCCAGCAAGAACACTTTTAGCCTCAGAAAATAAATCATTTGTTGGATAAAAGAAAATAGCATAATACAACATTAACAAAAGTGCGATGATACCTACTATTATCATAGGAACTTTGATCTTACGACTTATTTTCATCTTTAATTCTCCTCTTGTTCAATATAATCTTTAATGCGAATGATATATACTGTGTCTGTTCCCAATTTAGAATCTAATCTCTGATCAAAACGCGTCATTGTATTTGCGGTAAAATATATCATACCATCCTCAATTTTAGATATCATAGTTGAGTGCTCTAATTCGTCCTCTGAGCCTTCTGACCAGTATAATAAATCTCCCTTTTGTATGTTATGCGTTTCTATTGCTTCAGATATTTCTTCAATAGAAGAAATAACAATTACTTCGCCTAATATATAACCATTGTCAGGGTTACTGAAATAATTATACTGATCCTGAACCACGCTCCATGTGAATGTTACATTCCATTCATACCAAGTGTTAGTTGAAAATATCACAAATGGATTAAATTTGTGGCCGATGATAAGCCTCTACTAACACTAACACAGGGGACGGTTCTCAACACAGGGGACGGTTCTCTGTGTTCTTATGTTATACGCACATTTTTCTTACAATTCCAAAACTGGCCCCTGTTAAGCGACTTATCTGCCTTATAGATAACCCCTTATCTTTGAGCTTTCTTAGATAAATATCTCGATTCTTTATATCAAGCTTTTGAAATTCGGCAATAGAAGAACATTTGCACACTTTGTAAACAATTTCTTTAGCTTGCTCATCTGTAACCCTTAAAACAGGAGCTTCAGATATTTCCAAACAACGATCATTGTTGTTTTCATTATTGTAACGAATAAATTCGTTAAGTCCCATAATGCTTAAGCAAAAATCAGTGTCCACAATATAACTCGACGAAACATACTCGTTATAACTACTGTATTTGTAATCTTGTGGTTTTTTGCAAATTTTTGCTTTTACGGGGTTTTGATGAATATATCTTAAAACAGTCATTAAATATGTGTCATCTTCTACCGATTCGCTTTTAAATCTATCTTGAAAAAGATGACCGCATCTTTTGTACTTAACATTATACCAGTAAACAAACTTTCCTGCTATTCTCTTAAAAACCGAAGCAATAGGAACGTCATTGACTTTTAAAAGCAAATGAATATGATTTCCCATTAAACAATATGCATAAACATTAAAATTATCAATTTCCTTGCACTCATGAATTATTTGGAGAAACTTTTCGTAATCCTCTGAATCCTCAAAAATCTGTTGTTTATTTATGCCGCGCAACATTGCATGATATATTCCGGTGGTGCTTATCTTTCTTGCTTCTCTTGACATTGTCCTCGCCATTTTTAATATATCATAATTGTTTTTAGGTGTCAAATGAAAAGTCAGCGAGTAAAACCCGCTGACTCTTACCTTGACCTGCTCTTAACACAGAGAACCGTCCCCTGTGTTTAACACAGAGAATCGTCCCCTGTGTTCGAAATTAGAAACATTTGATTGCATTCCATTTCTAACAGCTTATTCCCTGTGAGTTCTTCGAGTTTTAATTCCTGAATTTTTATGGGCAATGTTAATTCTGGATAAAATCTAAATAATGCTATTGTGCCGAATTGTTTTACAAAATTCTTGGAGAAGTCCAACCAGAATGAAATATCATCATCAAATAGTCTTATGCGTTTTTGAAGATATTCCATTCGGTGAAAATCTGTGTGTAACTCTTCGCGAGATAAAGTTAGCTGGTATATCCCTCCCCAACAGCAAAACCACTCGTCAATAAGATTTCTTGTTTCGACTTCATAAAAACATATGTTCTTTAATTTCTCGTCATTTTTTTCGGAAGTAAAAAATGTGATTTTGCTACGTGGTGAGACTTGGCTATTTTGTAGGCACCTAAATATTTCTCTAACATTATACTCTTTATCAAAACCAATCGCAACCATCTTAAATCTCCTTTTAGTTAGTGGTCGAAATCTACCGCTTGATATCCAAAGAAAAGGTGAGATCCAGCTAATTTATCTTTTAAATGGTAATGGAACGCATTTTCTCCAGCGACAACCTTTAATTCAAAGTTTCCATTTTCAAATCCACCACTTGCATATATAGCAAGCGCAAGCGCATCTTCCTCATAAGGTGTCCATACATTTCCGCCCTTAAGAACATATTTTTTTGCCTCTTCTACACTCATAGAATCTCGTAAGTAAACTTTAATACCAGGCTTCTTTAAATCCGCTTTATAAAATATCGCTTCCGTTTGTGGCGGATCGTCGGGGCTTAATCTTGGAATTGGATCTATTATTGTAGATGGTCCAGTATATGGATTTGGATTATGATGGATTTTCCAGTCAAAGTCATCATAAGTGGGGGCTTGTAATGCGCTTGTGCCATCGACATATGATTGTATTATAATTACTAAAGGCAATAACAGTAAAACGATTATTTCATCAACTGGTCCTGTAAGAATATCATCCCAGCCAAACCAAAATCCTGTTGAGTCGGTACGATTTATTGGCTCATTGTTACAGTATGCAAAAAGATTACTACCGCCAAAATCAATATTTAATATCGCATCCGAATTTATAAACCTACAAGTATACGGATTATAATATCTACTCTGCAGATAATAGTATCCCGTTTCACTATCGAAATAATAGCCTCTATAGCGGAAAGGATTATCTGCAGCGATACCTGTTACAGTACCTATATGCTCGCCGTAAGGGGTGTAGTTGTATTCTGCAACTACTGTGCCTGTACTGTCTAAGAGGGCAATAACATCTCCTTGCAGGTTATAGCGGTAATAGTAGGTGTGGCGTCCTGCTTCGCTTTCGTGGGTGAAATGGGTGCGGACACCGTTACCGTCATAATAGAACGTAAGGGCATAGGTGCTACGTTGTTCACTTATGAGGTTGCCGTTATCGTCATACAAATATCGGGCAATGTCTGAAGTGCCTATCGTTTTATTTGTACGCAATCCTGATGAATCGTATTTGTAGCTTGCGATCGGGGTGTTTGTAGCCTTGCTGTTTATGCTTGCAAGCTCTCTGCCGTTTTTCCACACAAGATAAGCGTCATCTATGGGAGCATTTCCCGAACTCTGACTAATATATTCTATGGGATTTCCCATGCTGTCATGCAGAGTTACATACTGGCTGTTATAGGTTATCAGGTCGCCCCAGGTTTCGTTGCCATAGGAATAGGTAATGCTATCCAAAATCTGAGTACCTTGTTTAATTACCTTTTCTGTTATATTACCTGCATTATCATAGTAGAAATTATGGGTCTGATTTAGGGTGTTGTAAACCGCCTTTGTAAGCTGACCGAGCTTATCATAGGTATAGGTTACATAAAGCGTGCCGTTTCTCGATTCGGTCTTTATCCTGCCCTGAGAGTCGTAGGTATAGGATATTTTACTGTTATCGTTATAGCTTATCTCTTTAACGGCATCTTTTAAACCTGATGAGCCATTCGATGTGTAGTACGAATATGTTTCGCTTGTGATGAGGGTTGTGCTATCATCTGAGCCAACGGTAGAAACCTTTCGAGTTGTGAGCTTATCTGTTACCTCATTGTAAGCGGTTTCAGCGCGGACAGAGCCGCTTGTGGCGGCAGGGCAGACCTGCCGCCTTTTAGCTTAACTTGCCCTTAACACAGAGTACCGTCCCCTGTCTTCTTATTACTGTGTCGGGCCATTATCCGGGTGTCGTTCTGGATAAGAGACACTATCTAAATAGCCATTTGGAATATCAGCTACTTTTTTTAAAACAATTTCGCCACATTCCTCGGCTGTCAATATTAATGTGTCTTTTTTTTGCTCATATTTGCCGTGATACATATACTCTTTTGAACGCGTGCCTGTTTCAAGAACTTCATAGATAACAAATATTCCTTTTGTCGCTTTCATTACTATTTTCGTCTTGGTGCCATCGTCTTTTTCAAGTTCTCCTAAAAAGCGTCCTTCACCTTTTACTAAAACAATACTAATTTTAGGATTGTTGTTTTCGTAATTTTCAGTTTCAAATACACCCTCGTACCTTATTGTACAAAAGGGATTTGTGCATGATGTTAATAGTACAACAATAAGCATGAAAGAAATTACAATTTTTTTCATAAACTTCTCCTCTAATAAATACACCAAATTTTAAGAAGAGCGCCGCCGGCGTCTTGCATATAGTCTTGAAGAGACGATACATCGTCGTAGTCGTCATTATAAACAACATATTGTTGACCATCCCAATACAAAGCAGCATAATGTGCACCTTGGTTATGTGCATAAAGAACAATACATGCAGAGGAGTTTTTCGCCATATTTTCCCAATATTCAGTAATCCCTTCTCCCAAAAAGCTCCACTCACATTCAACTTCTTTTTCCATAAAATAATTACTTATTGCAGCTGGATTTACTCCAAATACCCCAAACAGAATTGTGTTTTGCCAATTATCAAAGAACTTAATCACATCCGCCACTGATTGTTGTTTGCCAATCATTTTCATAGCATTATAAACAGATATCCAGCCGCACCCATTATAATCCGCACCAATATATCCTAACTTAAGTTTCTCGAGTTCATGCTGATTATCGATATATCCAGAAGAGGTATAAGCACTATTAATTTTATAATCGATCTTATTTAATATTATTGAAACTAAGCTTATTACTGCGCCAGTTGTGGCAATAAACAGTATTATGCCTGTACTAGATGTTCCGCTATGATCTACAAAATTAATCGGATCATTTTCACAATATGCAAAAAGACTATAACCCAGAACCGTGCCCGTAACACCCAAGTACTCCGCTGCATCAGAACTAATAAACCTACAAGTATACGGATTATAATATCTACTCTGCAGATAGTAATATCCCGTTTCGTTATCGTAATAGTAACCTCTGTAGCGGAAAGGATTATCTGCCGCGATACCTGTTACTGTGCCTATATGCTCGCCGTAAGGAGTGTAGTTGTACTCCGCAACGACTGTACCTGTACTGTCGAGAAGGGCAATTACATCGCCTTGCAGGTTATAGCGGTAATAGTAGGTGTGGCGTCCTGCTTCGCTTTCGTGGGTGAAATGGGTGCGGACACCGTTACCGTCATAATAGAACGTAAGGGCATAGGTGCTACGTTGTTCACTTATGAGGTTGCCGTTATCGTCATACAAATATCGGGCAATGTCTGAAGTGCCTATCGTTTTATTTGTACGCAATCCTGATGAATCGTATTTGTAGCTTGCGATCGGGGTGTTTGTAGCCTTGCTGTTTATGCTTGCAAGCTCTCTGCCGTTTTTCCACACAAGATAAGCGTCATCTATGGGAGCATTTCCCGAACTCTGACTAATATATTCTATGGGATTTCCCATGCTGTCATGCAGAGTTACATACTGGCTGTTATAGGTTATCAGGTCGCCCCAGGTTTCGTTGCCATAGGAATAGGTAATGCTATCCAAAATCTGAGTACCTTGTTTAATTACCTTTTCTGTTATATTACCTGCATTATCATAGTAGAAATTATGGGTCTGATTTAGGGTGTTGTAAACCGCCTTTGTAAGCTGACCGAGCTTATCATAGGTATAGGTTACATAAAGCGTGCCGTTTCTCGATTCGGTCTTTATCCTGCCCTGAGAGTCGTAGGTATAGGATATTTTACTGTTATCGTTATAGCTTATCTCTTTAACGGCATCTTTTAAACCTGATGAGCCATTCGATGTGTAGTACGAATATGTTTCGCTTGTGATGAGGGTTGTGCTATCATCTGAGCCAACGGTAGAAACCTTTCGAGTTGTGAGCTTATCTGTTACCTCATTGTAAGCGGTTTCAGCGCGGACAGAGCCGCTTGTGGCGGCAGGGCAGACCTGCCGCCTTTTAGCTTAACTTGCCCTTAACACAGAGAACCGTCCCCTGATTATGCCATATTTTGATATTTGTTTTGCAGCATATTTTTGAACATTTGTGTGTATTT
>CAZDSQ010000043.1:0-14599 GCA_964508295.1 uncultured Oscillospiraceae bacterium
TCCGTCAATCGCCCCTACAATCCTAACGCATCGGTTGTTTTAATCTTGTAGGGGCGACCAGTGGTCGCCCGCCAAGATGCAGAAAAAAATCGGGCGAACATTGTTCGCCCCAACGATATAAACACAGCCGTTAAATTTAATTTTGTAGGGAACGGCCTGCGTGCCGTTCCGTTATGTTTTGATTTCTTTTGCGGAACGACACATAGGTCGTTCCCTACGAATTTTATTTACAGTAGGGGCAATTCACGAATTGCCCGTATCATACTCCAAAAAACAAAATCGGGCGAACATTGTTCGCCCGTTTGCTGTGTCCGAAAATTTTTCGCTTTTTGATTCTAAACAAAAAACTCGCTATCGAGCGAGTTTTTACTTTTTATATTCGATTAAATCTTTAATTTCACAGTTCATAGCGTCGCAAATACGCTCAAGGACATAACTGTCATATCTCTTAATGTTATTCTTGTAATATTTATCAATCACCTGATATTGTATTCCTGTTCGTTTGGCAAGCTCATATCTGGTAATACCCGCCGTCTTGAGCACCTTATCAATCGTTAATCTAATCATACGTCTATTATGCACCTCTAAGTATAGGCAAGCAATATCTGCCCCTGCGACCTTTATTGCGGTTTTGGATTATTGGTTACGCCCAAAATATAATCAGTAGATGTTTTATAGTATTTCGCTAATATGACTACAAACCTTGTTGGGATTTCTCTTTTTCCCGTTTCGTAGTTGCTGTAAACCCTTTGGTCTATCCCCAAAAGTGCCGCAACTTCCTTTTGGACTAAATCTTTATCTTCTCTTAAATCCTTTAGTCTTGGATAATACATAAAATCACCTCACGATTTTATTATATGTACTATCAAAAAATAGTATTGACTTTACTATCATATGTTAGTAAAATAATCTTGGGGTGATATTATGAAATATGTTTTATGCTGCTGTTGCGATCATTATGGTATTGTATTTGAGGATACCACCGAGCTCGGTTTGTGCAAGCCCTGCAAAAAGGTCGTTTCGGCTTACGACGAGGTTTGCGAGGAGTTTATTATGAGAAGAGGTTATTACACAAAGCGAGCAATACCCGATTACTGCAAAAATTACAAAAAATAAAGGACTTGGAGGAAATCTCCAAGTCCTTTTTGTTTTGCAAAAATGCCTTTTTAATCTAATAACTGTTTAATGTTTTTGCTCTTAAACAGCATAGCCGTTGCGACTGCGGTAAAGATCATCTCGGGGAGCATATACGAGCCGTTGTAGGCAAGCGACCATAAAAACGGCGAGTTAAACACCTCGTAGCTTCTAAACAAGATAAGTCCTGATAACAGGTGTGAGAAAAAGCGCAGGAACAGAGCAAGGCAGGTGCCGAGTGTGGCGCCGAGGGCGCCTTTGTTTCTGAAAACTCCCGCAATGCCAAGCGCGGTGTATGCCAAGACGTAGTCAAACGCAATACAACCCACGAAAATGGCGGGCGTAAGTCCCCAACTCGAGATGGCCGCAAGGTCTAAAAACAGTTGAATTAGGGAATAAGCGAATGCGGAAAAGAAGCCCCAACCCATACCATAGTTTATAGAAAGGAAAACTATGGGCAGCATCGAGAGGAGGGTGATCGAGCCTCCAAGCGGCAGGGTGTAAGTCTTGATAAGACTTAAAACTGTTGCCAGCGCTATCATTATAGCTGAAACACAAAGTCTTTTTAAGTTAGAACTTTTCTGCATAGAAATTACCTCCTTTCAAAAAAATTACCGAACGGAAAATATCCCGCTCGGTAACGAAGGTAACTAGTATACATTCTCCCTACGGCGGTACTATCCGCATCAGGTTAAAGGGTTCGGTTTCCCGTCTCAGCTTAAAGCGAATGCCTTACGCACCCCTGATATATTCTGTTCGGTTTAAATCATTGTAACACCACAAATAGCAAAAGTCAAGTAATAGTTTGAGGAGGCTCATAACAACGTTTGTTTTAATACCCGCGGACCGTCGGGGACGCCGGTCCCTACGATATCACATAAGATTTTCTGTTTGTTTTTTAGTACATACAGTTATGAAATAATAACCAGGTGTGTTGTAATCGTAATTCTTTAACCGTGTGGGTTTTCTTTTGGGCAAATCCATTTTAATCACCAAATATATTCTATCATAGAAAACAAGTTGGGGCAATAAAAAGGGGCGGCTACAGAGTAGCCACTCCTCAAATGTGTTTATTTTTTTTAAAAATCAGCAGTTTGCTGAAAACGTAGTTTAAAACGATTACAATAATATTTATTACGATTTTTGCAACCAGTCCCTCAATGCCAAAAAGCGCACCGCCAAGCCCTAAATAAACAAGAAGCGGCAGGCCCGCCATTTCTAAAACGCCCGTTGCGATTCTCGACGAGAGAAACTTTAAAAACTCGGGCACAACGACTGCCTTTTCAAAGCTTTTGCTATCAAAGACCCAAAGCTTGTTGGTTATAAAGGCAAAGAGGACGGCGCAAACCCAAGAGAGACCGTTTGATATGAAAATCGCCGCGGCGGTGTCTAAAAAAGCAGTAAAGAGCAGGGTGAAAAGGGAGTAGGTAATAAAGCTTACCGCCGTCGTCATAACGCCCCAAAAAACGTAGCTGATTATCTCTTTGTACTTGTTAAGCAACTCTTTAAGCCTCATTTTTTCACGCTCCTTTAATCTATTGTACCACCTTTTTTTAGGTTTTACAATAAAAGAATAAAGCAAATTTGTGATTATAGCTTTTCGGCTCCCTCTGACGAGGGAGCTGTCAGCGAAGCTGACTGAGGGAGAGAATTTTTGACAGCTCTCTCCCTCCGTCAAAACCTACGGTTTTGCCACTTCTCGCTGCGACTCGGTCACCTCACGGCTCTGACAGTCCACAGGATTGTCATTCACTCCCGTTCGGCGCTGCACTCCCCTCGTCAGAGGGGGCGCTGATTGCTATAAAAAGCATACCATATCTTTGCTGTATCACGAGCAAAAGATATGGTATGCTTTTAAATATTTTTAGTGAATAGCAGTTCCCTCGGGGACGCTGTCGTCAACAAAGAGTATCTTACAGCCACAGCTGTCGTGACTGGCGGCAAGCAACATTCCGTTGCTCTCAACGCCTGCAAATTTTGCGGGCTTAAGGTTAGCAACAACGATAATCTTCTTTCCGATAAGCTCTTCGGGCTTGTACTCCTTCTTGATGCTCGACATAATAACTCTCTCGCCGAGTCCGTCAAAAAGTGTGAGCTTTAAGCAGCTATGCGACTTTTCTACAGTTTCGCAGTTTACAACCTTGCAAACTCTGAAATCCATCTTGTCAAAATCGTCAATGGTGATCTGCTCCTTGATGGGCAGGGCGCCCTCGTTAGCTACCGGAGCCTCGGCAGCCTTTTTGGCGGCCTTTTCCTCGTCGGTTTCGGGCTTTGAGAAGTCTAAGAGAGGCAGGTACTTTGCCTTGTCAATGGCAAAGAGGAAGAGATAGAGGCGGGGGCCCTTGGTCTTTCCGATAAGAAGCTCGTAAACGTTCTTAAAGAATGCGCCCTGAGCCGCCTTGCGCTCCTTGTCGCTTTCAAAGGTGTGAACTTTACCGGGGATAGCGTAAAGCTCAGTGTTAAGATCGTCAAGGCTATAGCCGTCGGTCGAAAGGAATGCGTAGAGAAGCTCAATTTCCTTCTTTTCTGCCTCGGAAAGTGCGTTGTACTTTTCAAAATTGCGATAGGGTAAGAGGTGGTTTAAGCTCTCGGGGCTGCACTGCTCTGCCCAATACTTTGCAAGGGCAAGGCGCTCTGCAAACTCAGCCTCTTTGTAGGGAGTGCCGATCTTCTCAAAAACGGTTTCGAGCATTTTTGAGTTAAAGTCAACAACTGAGCCGAGCGCAACAAGCTGAGCCATAGGAACGGTGATGACTTCGTGTCCCTCGACAAGCGCGTTGTGGATAATTTCCTTTGCCCTGTCGTCTGCAGTGCCGCCCTTAACGGCGTTGTACATCTTGTCAAACTCAAAATACTGTCTTAAAATTTCGTCGTCAAAGCAGAAGTCGAATGCGTGAAGCGGCTCTGTCTTTGAGTACAGCCACAAAATAACCTCGGGCTGATAGAGTTGAAGTAAGGTCTTAGGAGTTAAGTTAAGTCCGCTCGAGCCTGACATTTTTCCGGTAGTTCCCTTAATGCCGATAAACTCGTAGCCCTGGAAATAGGGAGCGGGGAAATTAAATATTTTCTCGGAAATAACACGGCTTGTCTGGTAGCTTCCGGTGGGGCTTGCGTGGTCCTTTCCGCCCGGCTCAAAGTCAACCTTTTCAAACTTCCAGCGCATAGGCCAGTCAATTTTCCAGGCGAGCTTGCAGTCGTACTCGGTGGTGAAATCAAAATCAGCCTCGTGTCCGCACTGGCAGGTGTAGTGAGCCTTTGTGCAGTCATCGGAAAGAGAGGTAATCTTGGTGGTGTCCTTGCCGCACCTTGAGCAGTAGATGCCAACGGGATAGTAGGCCGCCTTTTCCTCTGCTGTCGAGTCTTGTGTGCGGAAAGAATCGAGAATGTCAAAGATCTCGGCGCGGTGCTTGAGAGCGTGGATAACCTCGTCCTTGTAAGCGCCCGAGCGGTACATAGAAGCCTGCCTTCTGAAGTCGACCTCTATTCCAAAGCTTTTGAGCGACGTCTCAAACTCCTTTTCAAAGTGCTCTGCGTAAGAGGAGCAGCAGCCGTAGGGGTCGGGAATAGAGGCGTAGGGCTTGCCGATGTATTTTTCAAAATCAGGGGCGATCTTTGCTACGTTAACGGGCACCTTTCTGAGTCTGTCAAACTCGTCCCATGAAAAGAGAAGTCTTGCCTTTTTGCCCATTTTTCTTAAGGCAACGCATACAAAATAGCTTGTAACGATATCTCTGAAGTTGCCGATGTGGATAGAACCCGAGGGGCTTATTCCTGCGGCGCAGACGTACTCTTCCTTGTCGGGAGAGCGGCGGATTATTTCATTTGCAATCTTTTCGGACCAATGCATTATGGTTTCTCCTTTATGTTTATTTCTTGGCGTTATCTTTCATTCTCTGAACGTTGCTGAGGGTTTTCTTTCGAAGGCGGAGCGACTTGGGGGTGACCTCAAGAAGCTCGTCGGCCGATAAGAACTCTATGCACTGTTCAAGGCTCATTTTTCTCGGGGGAATAAGGCGCAGTGCCTCGTCTGAGCCTGAGGCACGGGTGTTGGTAATGTGCTTTTTCTTGCAGACATTGACCGCCATATCGTCTCCCTTGGGGTTCTGGCCGATAATCATACCCTCGTAGACCTCAACACCTGCTCCGATAAAGAGCTGGCCGCGCTCCTGCGCGTTGAAAAGTCCGTAGGTAACGGCGGTGCCGCCCTCAAATGCGATGAGCGAGCCGTAGCTTCTTCTTGAAATCTCGCCCTTGTAGGCCTCGTAGCCTTTAAAGCGGGAGTTCATAATTCCCTCGCCCTTGGTGTCAGTCAAAAACTCGTTGCGGTAGCCAAACAGTCCGCGAACGGGGATAACAAACTCTATTCTTGTGCGCGAGCCCTGCGGGTGCATATTTATAAGCGTTCCTTTTCGGGAACTTAACTTCTCAATAATTGTTCCGACGTATTCATCGGGGGTGTCGATAAGAACCTCTTCCATAGGCTCGCACTTTTCGCCGTCAATGGTCTTGTAAAGAACCTGCGGGGGAGTTACTGCAAACTCGTAGCCCTCGCGGCGCATATTTTCAATTAAGATCGAAAGGTGCATTTCGCCTCTGCCCATAACCTTAAAGGCATCAGTCGAGTCTGTTCTCTCAACGCGGAGCGAAACGTCTTTTAAGAGCTCCTTAAAGAGCCTGTCGGCAATCTGGCGGCTGGTAACGAACTTGCCCTCTCGGCCTGCCATGGGGCTGTCGTTAACGCAGAAAAGCATCTCAACAGTCGGCTCGCTTATCTTAACAAATGGCAGGGGAGTTACGTCCTCGGGAGAGCAGACCGTGTCGCCGATCGAAATTTTCTCAATGCCCGAGAAGCAGATTATCTCGCCCATCTCGGCCTCTTTAACCTCTGTTCTGTTAAGTCCCTCAATGACGTAAAGGGTGTTTATTCTTGCTTTGTAGCTCTCGTCGGGGGTAACGGCGTTTGTAACCATAACCTCGGCTCCCGCGCGAATTTTGCCGCGCTCAACTCGGCCAACGCCAATTCTGCCAACGTAGTCGTTGTAGTCAATGGCGGAAACAAGTGTCTGCAAGGGGGCGTCTATTTCGCCCTCGGGGCAGTCTATGTGTTTTATGATGGTTTCAAATAAGGGAACAAGGTCACTGCCCGCATCGTCGGGAGCAAGCGAGGCTGTTCCCGCTCTGCCCGAGCAGAAGAGAACGGGGCTTTCAAGCTGTTCCTCGGTTGCATCAAGGTCTAAGAGAAGCTCCAAAACCTCGTCAACGACCTCGAGAGGACGGGCATCGGGCTTGTCCACCTTGTTTACAACAACGATAACCTTGTGGTCAAGCTCTAACGCCTTTTGCAGAACAAATCTTGTCTGCGGCATAGGTCCCTCAAAGGCATCAACAAGCAGCAAAACTCCGTCAACCATTTTAAGTATTCTCTCGACCTCGCCCGAGAAATCGGCGTGTCCCGGTGTGTCAACAATGTTAATTTTGGTGCCGTTATACATTACCGAAGTGTTTTTGGCGAGTATGGTAATTCCGCGCTCACGCTCGATGGCGTTGCTGTCCATAACTCTGTCCTCGACCTGCTGATTATCACGGAAAACGCCGCCCTGTTTAAGCATCTCGTCAACAAGGGTGGTTTTGCCGTGGTCAACGTGCGCAATTATTGCTACATTTCTAAGTTTTTCCTGCTTCAAAAATGACATCTCCTAAATTTGCGTTTAAATAGCCGTAAAAATACATTTTATTATAGCATAAGTGCAATCTATAATGCAAATTTTTTTACAAATTTCTCTAAAAATTTATCCTTTTGCTTCGAGCCAGGTACGGCCTGTGTGAACATCGGTTTCAAGCTTGACCTTTAAATCGGCCGCCGCCTGCATTTCCTCGGTCAGAATACTCTTTACCTTTTCGGCATCGGTCTCGGCGCACTCTACTATAAGCTCGTCGTGCACCTGCAAAATGAGTTTGGCGTTGGGCGCGTCCTTTTTAAGCCGCGCGTAGACCCTGTTCATTGCGATCTTTATAATATCGGCGGCGGTTCCTTGAATGGGTGTGTTCATGGCAACCCTCTCGCCCAGCGCGTGAAGCACCTTGTTTTTGCTGTTAAGTTCGGGAATAGTTCTGCGGCGGTGGAAAAGTGTCGAAACAAAGCCGTCGCGCTCGCCGTTTTCGACAGTTTTCTTCATATACTCAGCAACGCCCGAAAATCCCTCAAGATAGCTTTCGATAAGCCGCTTTGCCTCGGCAACAGAGGTCTTTATATCCTGCGAGAGCGAGTAAGCGCCAATTCCGTAAACGATGCCGAAGTTTACCGCCTTTGCACTTCGGCGAAGCTCGGGAGTAATCATCATTTCGGGCAGGCCGTAAACTCTCGCGGCGGTGGCGGTGTGAATGTCGGCGCCGCTTTTAAACGCCTCCTGCATAGCCTTGTCGTCTGCAACGTGGGCAAGAACTCTCAGCTCGATCTGCGAGTAGTCAGCGTCCACTAAAACTCTGCCCGCGGGCGCTACAAAGAACTCTCTAAGGCGGCTTCCCAGCTCTGTTCGCACGGGAATGTTCTGCAGGTTGGGCTCAACCGAGGAAAGCCTTCCCGTTCTGGTTTCGGTTTGTAAAAAGGTGGTGTGAATTCTCTCCTTTTCGCCGAGCTGACGAAGCAGACCCTCGGTGTAGGTCGATTTAAGCTTTGAAACCTTGCGGTATTCCAGAATTTCGTTTATGATGGGGTGGCGGCTACGAAGCCGCTCCAAAATCTCGGCGTTTGTGCTGTAGCCCGTCTTGGTTTTCTTTTCGGCGGGTAGGCCTAAGCGCTCAAAAAGGATCTCGCCGAGCTGTTTTGGGGAGTTTATGTTAAACTCATCGCCTGCAAGTGAGTAAATGCTCTGCCTTAAGCGCTCAATCTCGGCGGCGAGGGTGCGGTCAAACTCCGCTATGCCCTCGCGGTTTAGCTCAAACCCCTCAAATTCCATTGCCGAGAGGGTCTCGGAAAGGGGGATTTCAATGTCGGTAAGAAGCGAGAGCATATCCGCCTTTTCAACTTCTGAATAAAGCTTTTTGCAGAGGAAGAACATCTTGCATATCTCGTCAAAAGTGGCTTCGTCGTCGCCAAATTCGGCGGTGTAGTCGAGTGTATACTCAGCCTTGCCGAATTTTGTCGTAAGAGCCTCAAAGCCGTAGTCGGAGTCGGTGGGCGAGATGAGATAAGCCGCAAGCTTTAAATCAAATGCGATTTTGGGCAGCGGTAACGAGCCTTTAAAGGCGTAGAGGTACTGCGCCTTGCAGTCGTAGGTGTATTTGTCGTTTTTAAGCGAGAAAACGCCTGCGATATCGTCGGTTATAAAAATTTTGTCGCCCGCCGCGAGATAAATAATGCCGTCTTTAAAAAGGTAGTAGACCTCACCGCCCTCTGCCGCACTTTTTATCTCGTCGATAGAGGGGTAGCGCACTAAAGTATAAGCTTTTTTGGGGATTTCGAGCGGATTCTCTTTTATTTCCTCGGGGGTAGGCGCGTCGGAAACCGAAAGGCCGTACTGCTCCATAATTTTAACAAGGGCAAGGCGGGAGAGAATGGCGGCGGCCGTCTCTTTGTCAATTTCTCTTACCTTGTAGGATGCGGCGTCTGCGTCGATAGGCGCCTCGCGGTTTATGGTGGCAAGTGTCTTGGAAAGGTAGGCGCTGTCCCTGCCCGCTTCAAGCTTTGCTCTTGCCGCAGGCTTAAGGTCAGCAGTTTCAAGATTGTTGTATAAATTATCAATGTTGTCAAATTTAGATATGAGGTCGACTGCGCCTTTCTGCCCGATGCCCGCAACGCCGGGGATGTTATCCGAACTGTCGCCCATCAGCGCCTTAAGCTCAACGATCTGGTCGGGGCGCACGCCCATATTTTCCAGAACAGTTTCGGGGGTGTAAACGGTGGTCTCGGTCTTGCCGCTCTTGGTGGCAGGCAGTAAAACGGTAACCCGCTCGTCAACAAGCTGCAGAGAATCGCGGTCACCTGTTACAATAACGCAGGTATCGCCTTTTTTAGATGCGGCGGTGGAAAGTGTGCCGATAAGGTCATCAGCCTCGTAACCCTCTAAGCCGAGTGTGCAAAAACCGAGGGAGTTAAGAATATCTTTTACCGGTTGCAACTGAGCGCGCAACTCGTCGGGCATACCCTTGCGGGTGCCCTTGTAGTCTGAATATATTTCGTTTCTGAAGGTTTTTCTCGAAACGTCAAAGCAAACCGCAACAGAGTCGGGCTTTTGCTCGCTGTAGTATTTATTAAAGATGTTCATAAAACCGAAAATGGCGTTGGTCGGCGTTCCGTCGGGCGCAGAAAGCGGCCTTATGGCATAGAATGCGCGGTTTAAAATTGAGTTGCCGTCGATTATCATTAGCTTCATAATTTTAGCTCCCAAAACTCCCGCCGCGGCAGGATTATTCTGCAAAAACACATATATACTAATTTTACCACATTTTTGCAGTAATTTCAATCTATAGCTGAAAAAAGAAAAGGCCTCTCCTTGAGGAGAGGCTCCGCCGTAGGCGGTGGTGAGGTGTAATTGTAAACAAGGTGAGTTTCCACCTCATCCGTCAGCCTTTGGCTGACACCTTCTCCTCAAGGAGAAGGCAACACAAAAGGACACCGCAAGGTGTCCTTTTGTGTTACATGCTTTCCGGGATGCTTTCGCTTTGAGGCGTGCGCCCAATGTGCGAGAGCAAATAAAGCGAGACTGCTGCCGCAATGCACAGTGCGGCAACCGAGGTAACCACACTTTTAACGTAGACTACGAAATACGGCTCAGATAACGTAAAGAGCTGATATACGTTAAGTGCCAGCGTTCCTGCCGTTGTCAGAAACATATAAAGCGCATACAAAACAAACGATGCCTTAATTAGCTTAAATCCTCTGAAATAATCTACTGTAATAAATACATACAAAGCAAAGTTAATAATACGTACTATTAAATAAATAAAAGTTAATATTGAAAGCTGAGGGGAAGTTATCAGCGTGTACAGCGAGCCTGCACACAGGCCGATCATATAAATCGATAACAGCGTTGTTGGCCTTTTTGCGCCGTAGGACTTTATGAAACCTAAAAGCAAAATAACCTGTCCCGCTAAGCTTGCGCAGGCCTCAATTATCCAAGATAGATCATTTGTGGCGGGGAATGTTTGAAAGTGCCGGTACAACATTGCTTGAACGGGATGTATCAGCACAGTAAGCGCAAGCGCCACCGCCACAAGAATTATGCTCGCAGTCTTTAAGCCGTTTTTATTTTTTGTCATAGGTTTGTTTCCTTTTGTTACATGCTTTCGGGGACCGAAATTCCGAACATTGTAAGAACGTTTTTGATGACCGTCTTAACCGAGAGGCAGAGGGCAATTCTCGCCTGCATCAGCGGCTCGTTGTCGGGCAGTTTTACGCGGTTTGCGTTGTAGAACTTGTGGAAAAGTGTCGCAAGGTCGATAACGTAGCGGGTGATCTTTGCAGGGTCGTAGTGCTTTGCCGCGCCGACGATCTCATCGGTAAGCTTTGCAAGGTGGGCGATAAGCTCTTTTTCCTCGGGAGCGGTCAAGAGGCAAAGCTCCTGACGTGTGGCTTCTCTTACCTCAATGCCGTCAGCGGCGAGAGCCTTTATGATAGAGCAAATTCTCGCGTGGGCGTACTGAACGTAGTAAACAGGGTTCTGCGCGTTCTGCGAAACTGCAAGGTCAAGGTCAAAATCAAGGTGGGATGCAGGCTCACGAAGATTAAAGAAAAGTCGGGCGGCATCAACGTCAACCTCGTTTAAGAGGTCGGAAAGTGTGATGGATTTTCCCGTTCTCTTGCTTACCCTGACCACCTCGCCGTCGCGCATAAGCTTAACAAGCTGCATAAGAACGATGTCAAGCTTGTCCCCCTGTAGACCAACGGCATCCATAGCACCGCAGAGCCTTGCAACGTGTCCGTGGTGGTCTGCGCCCCAGACGTTTATAACGCGGTCAAAGCCACGCTGGGCGAACTTGTTGTAGTGATAAGCAATATCGGCGGCAAAATAGGTGGGGTTGCCGTTTGCGCGGATTAAAACCTCGTCCTTAAGCTCAAGCTTTTCAATCTCAGCCTCGCTCTTGCCCTGCGCTCTGTACTTTTCAGCCATAAATTCGGCATTCTTATACCAAAGCGCGCCCTCTTTTTCGTAGGTAAGGCCCTTGTCAGTTAAGATGCCGATTACCTTTTTAACAAGACTGCTTTTGTGCAGTTCGCTTTCGTGGAACCAAACATCATAGTAAATGCGGTACTTTTCAAGATCGGTCTTAAGTGCGGCGATGTTCCTCGGCAGCGCAAACTCAACCAGCGCCGCTCTGCGCTCGCTCTCGCTCGCCTTAACGTACCTGTCGCCGTACTCGTTTGCAAATTCGACTGCGCGGTCCTTGATGTCAGCGCCGTGGTATGCGTCCTCGGGCAGTGTTAGCGCGTCCTCGCCGAGATAGTGCTGGAGATAGCGAACATCGAGGGAGAGGGCAAACTTATCTATCTGATTTCCCGCGTCGTTGATGTAAAACTCGCGGGTCACATCGTGGCCCGACCAGTCTAAAACTGCGGCAAGGCAGTCGCCAAGGGCGCCGCCGCGGGCGTTTCCTATGTGCATAGGTCCTGTCGGGTTTGCCGAAACGAACTCAACCATAACCTTTTCGCCGCGGCCGAAGTCGCTTCTGCCGTAATTTTCGCCCTCAGAGAGAACCGCGCCGATAACCTCGGCGGCCCACTCTTTTGAGAGGAAAAAGTTGATAAATCCGGGGCCTGCAACCTCGCAGCGCTCAAAGAGACTGCCGCTAAGGTCAAGGTTTGCGACAAGCGCGTCAGCAATGGCGCGGGGGCTTGTCCTCATATTCCTTGCCGAAACCATTGCCGCGTTGGCGGCAAAGTCGCCGTGAGCGGCGTCAGAGGTTATTTCAATGTTAAAGGGAGCAAGCTCGCTTGAAACAAGAGCGCCGCTTTCAAAAGCCTTTTTTGCGGCGGCGGTCAGCGCCGAAGTAATTTGCTCCTTTGCAGTTAAAATAAGATTTGCCATTATTTTGCACACTCCTTGATGGTTATGAAAAGCTGATTTTTGCTCATTAAAACGTTGTTTATGTCAAGCTCGTAGTTAAAGGATAGCCCGTCCTTTGAAAGCCTTATCGAGCCGCCCGTAATGCCGAGAGTCTGCGTTCCGTGCGGCGTGGCGTAGGAGCAGATGTTGCGCCTGCCCGCCTCGATAAGAAGCTGACTGCGCTCGCTGCCAAGCCTGTTTACAGTAACACGCCGCTCGCCCTCGACCTTTATGAGAACGCTGTTTCCGTCAAAGCCGTTTTCGTCGGTTTCCTTGTAGCTTATATAGGTTGTCCCGTCCTTTATAAAGCGGTGGCCGCGGGTGGTGATCTCAATTTTGTCGTTGTCGCCGCCCATCTCTATAAGACTTTTTATTTCAATCATTACATCCTGTTTCATAGCTTCGCTATACTTACCTTTTCAATTTGGTAGTCGAGAAAACGGCTTGCCTTCCCACAAAAATCCTCAGGCTCTCCGCTTGCGAAAAATTCGCAGTCGCCGCCGTTTTGAGAGAGCATATCGTTCTCGGTTAAGTATTCCTTAACCTCTTTTGCCGCCTCGGTGCCGACGTCTATAAGAGCGGCATCGGGCAAAATGGCGCCGATTTCGTTTTTAAGCAGCGGGTAGTGGGTGCAGCCTAAAACCAGCGTGTCGATACCCTCTGCTTTAAGCGGCTCTAAATATTCGCAGAGCGCGCATTTAACTTCCTCGCCCTCGGTCTTGCCGCTCTCGATAAGTGGAACTAACTTGGGGCAGGCAACGGGGCAAACCTCGCAGTCGGGCTTTATGTCCTCAAGCCTTGCCTTGTAGGCACCGCTTTTTATGCTCGCGGCAGTCGCAATAACGCCGATTTTGCCGTTTTTTGTCTGCTCTGCGGCAGCCCGCGCCGCAGGCTCTAAAACGCCGATCATCTTAACGCCGTAGCCTTCCATCTGCTCGCGCGTCAAGGTCGAGCTGACAGTTCCGCAGGCAATCAGAATTAGCTTAACGTTTTTTGAAAGCAGAAAGGAAATATCGCCCTCGGCGCATTTATTAAGCTCGTCGCGGCTCTTGTCGCCGTAGGGGACCCTTGCCGTGTCGGCAAGATAGACTATATTTTCGTTGGGGAGTAAGCGGCGCAGGGCAGAAACCGCCGTAAGACCGCCAAGACCCGAGTCAAAAACCCCGATAGCTCTGTTATCCATAGCCGCGCTCCTTTTCTTTTTATTTAAGTCTTGCAGTATCAATAAGTGCGTCAATAAGCTCGCTGTAGCTGATTCCCGATGCCTCAAAAAGCTTAGGATACATACTTATCGAGGTAAATCCGGGCAGATTGTTGATTTCATTCAGTATAAATTCGCCGTTGTCTAAGGCAAAAAAGTCAACCCTTGAGAGTCCTGCGCAGTCCATAACCTTATAGGCCTTAACTGCCGTTTCTCTGATTTTCTCGGCGACCTCGGTATCTATGTGGGCGGGAATGTAAAGCTGGGTCGAGCTGTCTGTGTATTTGGCGTCAAAATCGTAAAATTCAACGGTAGGCGCTATCTGGCCGAGGTGCTTTGCCGCAATCGGCTCCTCGTTTCCAAGCACCGCGCACTCAACCTCTGCGCCGACAATGCAGGCCTCAATAAGCACCTTTTTGTCAACGCCGAAAGCTTCTTTAAGAGCTTTTTCGAGCGCCTCCTTGTCCTTTGCCTTGCCAACACCAACCGACGAGCCGGCATTTGCAGGCTTTACAAAAACAGGGTAGTCAAAGCTTTCTTTGATCTGCTTGTCAAGGCAGTCTATGCAGCACTCACACTCACGAGCGGTGATATAAGGTGCGGTTTTGATGCCCGCCGCATCTAAACGAATATGGGTAACCTCTTTATCCATACAGCTTGCCGATGAGAGAACGCCGCCGCCTACATAAGCGGTCTGTGAGAGCTTGAACGCCCCTTGAATAACGCCGTCCTCGCCGTTTTCGCCGTGCAGAACGGGGAAGAAAACATCGGTGGCAACAAGTTTGTATTCTCCGTTTTCAAGCCTTAAAAGACCGCCCGTTTTTCCCTGCGGTATAATGGCGGGAGCGAGGTCGGGCAGCTCTTTCCACCTGCCGTCTGCAACATTTTCAGCTAAAAAGCTGTGAAAAAACTCGCCGTTTTCATCTATTATAAGGGTGTGAACATTATACTTTGCGCGGTTAATATTTTTAAGCACCGAGCTTGCCGAAATTAGCGATATCTGATGCTCGTGCGACTGGCCGCCGCAGACAATACAAACCGATTTCATTTTTGCCGCCTCCGTTTTGGGTATACAATATTTTATGTAAAAATTATAAATTTAATGTCCAACAATAAATTATAACATAAGCCGCCGCCTAAAGCAAGGCTTTTGAAAATGGAAAATTGAAAATTATAAATGTTTTATTGTAGGGACCGGCGTCCCCGACGGTCCACAAGGATT
>CAZDSQ010000044.1:0-14245 GCA_964508295.1 uncultured Oscillospiraceae bacterium
AAACGGCTTGCCGTTTTGGGCACCGCGAACCGTTTAGGGCGGACACCCTCTCCCTCTTTAAGTCTTCTTTGCTTCCTTTCTTTGACGAAAGAAAGGGAGCGCCCCCGCGGCGTGAGCGAAAAAAGAAGCAACAAAAAATAACGCCGCCTGCGGCAGCTACACCTCACCACCGCCTGCGGCGGAGCCTCTCCTCAAAGGAGAGGCCTCAGCGGACAGTTCGTCTGACGCCTGTCCCTACGGATTTTATTTAAGCTTGATGTAAAGAATAACCGCCCGGCGTTAACCGGGCGGTTGTTCTTTGTTGTTTTTATAAGTTTTGTGCAATGTGGCGGGCGGCGTAAATTCCGCTTGCCGAGGCGTGCGACAGCGAGTGGGTAACTCCGCTGCAGTCGCCGATTACATAAAGGCCGGAAAGCTCGGTTTCGAGATTTTCGTTGATCTCGACCTCCATATTATAGAACTTGACCTCGACGCCGTACAAAAGGGTATCGTCATTTGCAGTTCCCGGAGCGATCTTATCAAGAGCGTAGATCATCTCGATAATGCCGTCTAAAATTCGCTTGGGCATAACAAGGCTTAAGTCGCCCGCGGTTGCCTTGAGGGTGGGGGTCACAAAGCTTTCGGAAATTCTTGACTCGGTGCTTCGCTGACCTCTTATAAGGTCGCCAAAGCGCTGGACCATAACACCGCCGCCCAGCATATTTGAAAGGCGGGCAATGCTCTCGCCGTAGCCGTTGCTATCTTTAAACGGCTCTGAGAAGTGCTTGGAAACAAGCAGGGCAAAGTTTGTGTTCTCGGTGTGCTTTTTGGGATCCTCATAGCTGTGACCGTTAACCGTAACTATACCGTTTGTATTCTCAGTAACAACTGCGCCGTGCGGGTTCATACAGAAGGTGCGTACGCGGTCCTGAAATTTCTGAGTTCTGTAAACTATCTTGCTCTCGTAAAGCTCCTCGGTAAGATGTGAAAAAACCTCATAGGGAAGCTCAACACGAACGCCTATATCAACCCTGTTTGAGTGAGAGGTTAGCTTTAAATCGCGACAGACACTCTCCATCCACTTGCTTCCGCTTCTGCCAACCGAAATGATGCACTTTTTGCAGGAATAGGTGTCGGCACCGACCTCAATTTCATAGCCGTCGTCTATTTTCTTAACTTTATCTACCTTGCTATCAAAGAAAAAGCTTACAGAGCCGCTAAGCTCTTTATAAAGATTTTCAAGAACGACATAATTTATATCTGTTCCGAGGTGGCGGACAGATGCATCCAAAAGGTGCAGGTCGTTTTGCATACAGAGCTTTCTAATATCCGAGTTGGCGGTGGAATAAAGGTGAGTTCCCTCGCCGCCGTGCGACAGATTTATTCCGTCAACATACTGCATAAGTTCGATAGCGGTGTCCCTGCCGATGTATTCGTGCAGAGTTCCGCCGAAGTTATTGGTTATATTATATTTTCCGTCGGAAAAGGCGCCTGCCCCGCCAAATCCGTTCATAATAGCGCAGCTTTTGCAGCCGATGCAGGACTTAACACCGTTACTTCCAATAGGGCATTTTCTCTTTTCAAGTGCACTGCCCGACTCGAAAACCGCAACCTTTAAATTAGGCGCAGTCTTTTTAAGCTCATAAGCTGAGTAAATTCCACCCGGGCCCGCTCCTATAATTATCACGTCAAAATGATTTTTTGCACTCATTTTTATTCTCCGTTTCTTTAAAGCTTATTTGCCTGTTGAGCCAAAGCCGCCCTCGCCGCGAGCGGTATCCGAAAGTTCATCGCATAGCTCAAACTGTGCAGTAAGATAAGGGGTCAAAACGATCTGGGCAATGCGCTCACCCGAAAGCACCTGAACTGCCTCGCCCGAGTGATTATGTAAAGCTACCATAATTTCGCCCCTGTAATCGCTGTCTATAACGCCGACTTTATTTGCAGGTGCAAGCCCCTTTTTACAGGCAAGCCCGCTCCTTGCAAAGACCAGCCCTACAAAGCCCTCCGGAATTTCCATAGCAATGCCTGTCGGCACAAAGACGGTCTGCCCTTTTTCGACAGTGATCGCCTTATCAAGAGCGGCATAAAGGTCCGCTCCCGCGGCAGACGCGCTCTGATAAGAGGGGCAAACTGCATTTTCTCTGAGTAGTTTTATTTTAACATTCTGTTTCATAATATTCCTCCAAAAACGCCATCAGAAATATTATATTATTCTCCAGCTTTATTGTCAAGAATGCTATTTTTTTAGTTTGACAAAGACTATACGCCCATAGTATACTAATTTAAAAAGGAGGGCTTAAAATGGCGGCTGTTTACATACTTAACTGCAAAGACTGCGAGCCATATCTTTTGAGCCTTCAAAGCCGCATTTCTGATAGAAGGCGGCAAAGGGCGCTGAAAATGCGCAAAAAGGATTCTCGCCTCTTGTGCATAGGCGCAGAGGTCTGCCTCTCTGTCGCTTTAGGTTTGCCGCTTCCCTTGGAGTATCAGACAGAGGAAAACGGCAAGCCTTTTATAGAAGGTGCGCCGCAGTTTAACATATCACATTCGGGCAATTATGTTGTTTGCGCGGTGGACGAAAGTCCAGTCGGCGCCGACATCGAAAGAATAAGCCGAATGAAAGCCTCAATTTTTAACCGCATTGCCTCGCCTATCGAGAAGCAAAGGGCAGCATGCTTAGAAAATGACCCTTTAGAGTACTGCTGCACTGTTTGGACCAAAAAGGAAAGCCTACTTAAGCTTACAGGTGAAGGAATCAGAAAAGAGCTCTCAGCCGTTTGCACCGAGAGCGAGGGCTACTACCACACCGAGAAAATCGACAGCGACTACATTCTTTCTGTTTGCCTTGCCGCAAACAATCAGGTCGAGACCCATTTTATTACCGAGGAAATTTTAAAAAAGCATTTTAACATATAAACGGAGGAAATATTATGTTTAAGTTTATCTACCAGTGCTCCCCTCTCGAAAAGGTTTTTGAGGAGGGAATTCCCAGCTTTGACAGATACCACAAAACCTCTGCCCTTTTAGGCGAGCAGGTGGCTTTTCAGATTGCTATGCGAACCTCTGAAAACCTTTTGAGCCCCTGCGAGCTTAACATCTCTGTTGAGAGCGACTTAAAGGACATCGAAGTCTGTCAGGTTATAAATATGCCTGTTTTTGTTACCGCTTACTCAAACGAGCACGATGAGGGTTATATTTCCGAGCATCCCGGTCATTATCCCGACCTTTTAAAGCCTGTTAAAAACAACACAATAACCGCTTCAAACGCGGCTACCACGGCACTTTGGTTTAATGTTAAAATCGGGCAGGACTGCGCGGTGGGAGAGCATAAAATCACCATTACCCTTTCCGAGCCGCTCACTCAGATGAGCAAGACCCTCACCTTCACCATTGATGTTATCGGCGCGGTTCTTCCCAAGAACAAGCTGCCCGTTACGATGTGGTTTCACAACGACTGCGTTGCCGATGTTCACGGAGTAAAAATTCTCTCAGAGGAGCATTGGGCGCTTATCGAAAACTATATGTACGGCGCTATCGACAGCGGCGTTAGTATGATATATGTTCCCCTCTTTACTCCGCCTCTTGACACAGAGGTCGGCGGAGAAAGACCTACCGTTCAGCTCGTTGACGTTTACAAGGACGGCGAGAGCTACACCTTTTCCTTTGAAAAGCTTGACCGCTACATAGCGCTGGCTCAGAAGGTCGGCTTTGAGTACTTTGAAATGTCCCACCTCTTTACACAGTGGGGCGCAAAGCATGCTCCCAAGATCGTTGCTATAGAGAACGGCGAGGAAAAGAAGATCTTTGGCTGGGACACGGACCTGCACCAGCCCGAGTACCCCGCGTTTCTTGACGCGCTTCTCCCTAAGCTTACCGCTCACTTTAAAGAGCTTGGAATTGCGGATAAGACCTATTTCCACATCTCCGACGAGCCTCATCTTGATATGCTTGAGGATTATTCCTACGCCCACTCGCTTATTGCAAAGCATCTTGAGGGCTTTACAATTATGGACGCCCTTTCAAATTACGATTTCTACAAAAAAGGCGTGGTACAGCTTCCCGTTGTTGCAACAACTGCGGTTGAGGCATTTTTAGATGCAGGGGTTGACATTTTCTGTTACTACTGCTGCGACCAGCGACTTAATCACGTTTCAAACCGCATGCTCGCTATGCCCTCTCCCAGAAACCGCATGCTTGCATACCAGATGTATTACAACGACGTTAAGGGTTTCTTGCAGTGGGGCTTTAACTTCTACTATTCGCAGCTCTCAAAGCACAAGATAAATCCCTTTAAGTCGGTTGACGCTAACAAGACATTCCCCGCAGGCGACTCCTTCTGCGTTTACCCAAATCCCGACGGCGGCAAGCCTTGGTTTGCGATAAGCGGCAAGGTGTTCTTCCAGAGCATGCAGGATCTGCGAGCCATGCAGCTCCTTGAAAGTCTCATCGGCAAGGACGCTGTTAAGGAGCTTTTAAAGAGCGAGATTGATGACCTTTCGTTCAGAAACTCGACCCAGCCTGCCTACCTTGTTTTAAGGCTGCGTGAAAAGATAAACGCCCGCATCAAAGCAGCGCTTAAATAAGCCTTAAAAGCAAAATAAACCCCCGAGCCGCAGGCTCGGGGGTCTTTAGTTTTATTTAGAACTCAACGTCTACGTAAACGGGGGAATGGTCGGTTGCGTCAAGCGCCTTCTGATCCTCGACTATCATATATTCGAGAACCTTAAAGCCGCCGCCGAGTGCGACCATATGGTCGATAGAGAAGTATTTGTCTTTCTCTGTCTTAGTGCCGTGGTATCTGCCGTCTTCTTTTAAGACGGGGTCGCCGTGGTGCGAGCCGACAGTGCACTTTTTCTCGGCAAGGTCAAGCATGTGCTTAACGTCGTTTTCGGCATAGACCTTAAACACGTCGCTCGCGAGCACGCAGTTCATATCGCCGAATGCGAAAACGGGGCAGTTGTATCTATTTTTAAGTGCCTTCATCAAGTTTACGAGCTGATTTGCATTATCGACCCTGATAACATCGTGCTCGGGGCCTGTTTTCCACCAAAAGTGAGTGTTACAAACGGCAAAAACGCCTCCGTCCTCGCGCTTTAAAACCGCCCAGGTGATTGCCTTGGAGGCATCGGGCGTGTTCTCAAGGTACTCATAGCCCTTTGAAATGAGGCTTAAATTCTTTTTGTAAACAAAAGGAACGTAGTTTTTATTATCGGCAAGCTCTGTTCCGACGAACATATACTCCTCAGAGAGCCACTGTTGCATCATCTGACCTTTATACCAGCCGGGAGTTACCTCCTGCAGACCGATTATATCGGCATCGTACTTCTTAAACACATCGTAAAGGAAATCCTCACGAACGTCTACGGGATTTTTAAAATAATCTCCCCAGATATTGCTTGTCATTATTCTCATAAAAAACACCTCCGTTTTTTTAATTTTATCACAGCTATTTTCGCTTTTCAACAGGTTTTCAATATTATTTCAAGTTTGATTTTTTTAGATGAAATAAAAAAGTTTAAAAAAGGCTTGATTTTATAAAAGAAATGTAGTAAAATATCAGCGTTGACAATTTTTTGGACGATTAGCTCAGCTGGTAGAGCATCCGCTTGACGTGCGGAGGGTCAGCGGTTCAAGTCCGTTATCGTCCACCAAAAAATCCCAAGTCGCAAGACTTGGGAATTTTTTACTTCTTCACTATTCACTTTTCACTATTCACTTTTCTCTACGGTTTATCTTCTTGACTTGTAGGGGAGGGGTTTCCCTTCCGTCTTATATTTAAACGGAACGGCACACAGGCCGTTCCCCTACAAAACATAATGTAAGCCGATGTTACTTTGTGGCGGAGCTGAATTATACCTTTCTACAAAAATCCCTCCACCAACCTGACGGTTGGTCCCCCTCCCTTTAGGCAAGGGAGGCATTGTTGCGTGTTTTATCAAGGGACAAAGTTAAAAAATTTGCTTAAAAAGTTTTTTTCTTATTGACAAAAGGGAAAACTCTTTATATAATAATTGGGTATGGATATTTAATATCTGAGCTTCGGCCGCATCATACTGCGGTACCCCCTAAGTATCAGCGGTATGTGAGGTGTCGTTATGAAAATTGACGTCAGGCGCTTTTTCGAGATTGAAGGCGAGCGGGAGGAGTTTTCCTTTGAGCTTGACCTTTCTCAAACTGAGATCTGGAGCCACAAGCCCCTTATCTCCCCTGTCAAAATTAAAGGCTATGTTCAAAGCAGAAGCAGCATTGTAACTCTGGCATACAAAGCTTTTGCCCCGATGCATACCTTTTGCGACAGGTGCCTTTGCGACTATGACAGCTCAATTGACCTCGATTTTGAGTACACACTTGTTAAGGAGCTGCAGGACAGCGACGCGCAGGAGTACATCTTAATTGAGGGCGACTTCCTTGATTTAGGCGAGCTTTGCAGCAGCGACGTAGTGTTGAATTTGCCACTCAAATTCCTCTGTCGTGAAGACTGCAAGGGTCTATGCCCCGTCTGCGGAACTAACTTAAATCTCTCCGACTGCGATTGTCTTAACAGTCAGACAGATCCGAGGCTCGCGGCTCTTAAAAAGCTGCTCGAAAACTGATTAAAATTATTGTTATAAAAACACAGGAGGTGCCGAAATGGCTGTTCCCAAGAGAAGAGTATCAAAAGCTCGCAGAGATAAGAGACGTTCTAACGTTTGGAAGCTTACCGCTCCCGCATTTTCAAAATGCCCCCAGTGCGGTGAACTCAAAATGCCCCACAGAGTTTGCGCTAATTGCGGATATTACAAGGGCAAAGAAGTCATCAAGGTTGAGGACTAATTGTGTAAATGCGTAGAGGAGGAGTGATTTCCTCCTCTATTTTTGTATGAGGGAAAGTATGAGTGTTGTAATTTTTGATGTGGAAAAGGGCAGTATTGCCGATAAAAAGCACATATCAAAGGGAGATACCCTTGTGTCTATTAACAAAAACGAGATATTCGACGTTCTGGATTTCCGTTTTTGGCAGCAAAACACAAGGCTTGTTCTGCGCACCATTGACACAAAGGGCAAAAAGCACACCATCCGCATAAAAAAGGACGAATTTGAGGAGCTCGGGCTCGTTTTTGAAACATACCTTATGGATAAGCAGCATAGCTGCAAAAACAAATGCATCTTCTGCTTTGTTGACCAGCTTCCCAAAGGGATGCGTGAGTCGCTCTATTTTAAGGACGACGACACCCGCCTTTCCTTTTTATTTGGAAACTACGTTACCCTCACAAACATCACCGACCACGAGATCGAGCGCATTATAAAAATGCACATCAGCCCGATAAACGTTTCGGTTCACACCACAAACCCCGAGCTCAGAGTTAAGATGATGGCTAACCCCAACGCCGCAAAGGCGCTCGGCATCTTAAAAAGATTTGCTGATGCTAACATTTCTCTTAACTGCCAGCTCGTTCTATGCCCCGATATAAACGACGGAGCCGAGCTTGAGCGAAGCCTTAATGACCTGTCGCAGCTTGCTCCAGCGCTCAAAAGCATTGCTCTCGTTCCCGTTGGACTTACTCGCCACCGTGAAAACCTCTACCCCCTCACCCCCTACACCACTGAGAGCGCAAGGGCGGTTATTGAAACTGCCGACAAATACGGCGAGAGGTTTTTGGAGGAATTTGGTTGCCGCACGGTTTACTGCGCCGACGAATTTTACCTAAAGGCAAACCTTCCCCTACCCGAGTATTCCTACTACGAGGATTTCCCCCAGCTTGAAAACGGCGTGGGCCTCATTCGCAGTATGGAAAGCGAAATTGGCTACTGCATTGAGGATGCCGAAAAGAGCGAGAAAAAGCTTTCGGTTTCGATTGCGACGGGGGTTGACGCCGCGCCCTTTGTTTTAAAAGAGGCAGAGCGCCTTAAAAGCGTTTTCCCAAACCTCAACGTGCAGGTTTTTGCCGTTGAAAACGATTATTTTGGGCATACTATCACCGTTGCAGGTCTTTTGACTGCAACCGACATTATAGCTCAGCTAAAAGGAAGGGAGCTCGGCTCTTACCTCATACTGCCCGATGTTATGCTCAGGCACCAAACTGACAGATTTTTAGACGACCTTACCGTCAGCGACGTTGAGAAGTCTCTTAACATTCCTGTTAAGGTCTGCAAGGCCGACGGCGAGGGACTTTTTGAAACCGTAAATTCACTTATTAAGGAGGGATAAGCGTGGCTTTACCTATTATTGCAGTTGTCGGCCGACCCAACGTTGGCAAGTCGACACTTTTTAACAAGCTCGTAGGTCAGCGCCTTTCTATTGTTGAGGACACACCAGGCGTTACCCGAGACAGAATTTACGCCAAGGTTGAATGGCAGAACCGTTTTGCCACCCTTATCGACACGGGCGGCATAGAGCCCTACTCTAACGACATTATTCTTTCGCAGATGCGCCGCCAGGCGCAGATTGCCATTGAAAGTGCAGACGTTATTGTTTTTGTTGTTGAACTTAATGCGGGAATAACCGCCGCAGACAGCGAGATCGCATCTATGCTCAAAAAGAGCGGAAAGCCGGTTATCCTCTGCGTTAACAAGTGCGACAGCATCGGCGAGCCGCCGCTCGCTTTTTACGAGTTTTACAACCTCTGCCTTGGCGACCCCATTGCCGTTTCCTCAATTCACGGTCACGGCACGGGCGACCTTCTTGACGAGGTTTTTGACAAGCTTCCCAAAATCGAGGAAGAGGAATACCCCGAGGATTACATCAAGGTTGCCGTTATCGGCAAGCCAAACGTTGGCAAATCCTCACTTGTAAACCGCCTTGCAGGCGAGGAGCGAGTTATCGTTTCTGACATTGCGGGAACTACTCGCGACGCCGTTGATACCGTTATCGAAAACGAGTTTGGAAAGTTTGTTTTCATTGACACAGCGGGAATCAGGCGTCAGAAAAAGGTTGACGAGGCTATCGAAAAATACAGCGTTCTGCGCTCCTACATGGCGGTTGAACGCTCTGACGTTTGTATAATTATGATCGACGCCGAGGTCGGCTTTACCGAGCAGGACTCCAAGGTTGCGGGCTATGCTCACGAGCAGGGAAAGGCTTGCATCATTGCAGTAAACAAGTGGGATGCTATCGAGAAAGACGACAAGACCATGCGCGAGTTTGAGAGAAAGCTCTCGGTCGACTTTGCCTTTATGCCCTACGCTCCTTTCATCTTTATCTCGGCAAAGACAGGGCAGAGAGTAAACAAGCTCTACGAAACGATATGCTACGTTCGTGAGCAGAACTGCCGCAGAATACAGACAGGTCTCTTAAACGATATGCTCGCAGAGGCGACCGCAAAGGTTCAGCCCCCCTCGGACAAGGGCAAGAGGCTTAAGATCTACTACATCACTCAGGCTTCTGTCTGCCCGCCCACCTTTGTTTGCTTTGTTAATAACAACGAGCTTTACCACTTCTCATACCAGAGATACATCGAAAACCAGATCCGCTCGACCTTTGGACTTGAGGGCACTCCCATAAAAATCATCTCCCGCGAGCGCGGCGACAAATAACCTACACATTGGAGGTCAAAACGATATGAATGATGCATTGACCGTTATTTTATATGCTCTTATTTGCGGTGTAATTTCTTATCTGCTCGGAAGCATCAGCTTTGCAGTTATTTTCAGTAAACTCTTTGCAAAAAAAGATGTTCGCGAGAGCGGAAGCGGCAACGCGGGAATGACAAATGTTCTGCGCACTATAGGCAAGTTGCCCGCTGTTTTAACCTTAGTGTGCGACCTTGCAAAAGCAGTTGCCGCAATACAGATTTCCAAGTACATTTTCAGCACCCTACCCTTTCATGAAACGGCAATGGTTGGTGCCTATATAGGCGGAATCTTTGTTGTTATCGGGCACATCTTCCCCGTTTTCTTTGGATTTAGGGGTGGAAAAGGAGTGCTTACCTGCGCAGGAGTTTTCCTTGTTTTAGACTGGCAGCTTTGCCTTATCAGCATTGCAATCTTTATTATCGTTGCTTTTGCAACAGGTTATGTTTCTCTCGGCTCGATTCTTGCAATGGCATCTGCCCCTATTATGACCTTTATCGTAGGTTTTACGCTTCGTGCGGATATGCTGCTGCCGAGAACGGTTATCTGGCAAACGATATTTTTAGCCGTTTTAGCGGGTACATCTATTTTTATGCATCGCGAGAATATAAAGCGGCTTATAAACGGCACCGAAAACTGTTTTAAAAAGAAGAAAAAAGGCGAATAATGCGCGATTTTTGAGCAGACTTTTAAAAAGTCTGCTTTTTTGTTTCGCAGTTGTAAATAATGAGCAATTTTCCTTTACAAAACGACGCAGTTTTGGTATAATATTTGGTACGAACAAAACAGAACGGAGTTACAAAAAATGAAAAAATTTTCTTTTTTAACTAAAAGCATTGCCGGCGTTCTTGCTGCCGCATCAATTCTCTGCTTTACCTCCTGCAAGGACACTTCTTGGGTCGTTTCTGCAGGCGAGGACACAGTACCCGCGGGTGTATATCTCGGTTACCTTGTCGATTCCTATTATCTTGCCGCACAGCAGGTGACTGACACTACCACAGATCTTTTTGACCAGCAGATCGGAGATGTCGATGCTGACGATTACATCAAGGCTGCCGCTTTAGAGAGCTGCAAGCAGTACATTGCGGTCAACCGTCTTTTTGACGAGTACAAGCTTTCCTTTACAGACGAGGAGCTTGAGGAAATCAATGCAACCATTTCTTCAACCTGGAGCAGCATCTCCTCTCTCTACGAGGACAACGGTTGCGGAAAGACTTCTTTTGAAAAGATTATGATGGTTGACGAAAAATACCAGAAGATTTTTGAGTATTACTACAGCGAGGACGGCAAAGACCCTGTTACCGAAACCGACAGAAAAGAATATTTTACTGAAAATTATGCAAAAATCAAATATATAAATGTTCTTTACTCAAGCCACTACGACGAGGTTTCCACCGCTTCTGACGCTTCAGATGCTCAGAAAACCGAGCTTAAAGAGCTTGCAGAAGGCTATCTTAAAAGACTTCAAGACGGCGAGAGCATAGACTCCCTTATTGATGAAGAGGCACACGCCGCAGGCGAGGAGCACGATCATGAAGAAGGCGAAGAGGTCGAGAGCGAGGCTACCTTTGTTCAGAAGGACACCTCTGACGAGCCTGACGATTTCAACGCAACCCTCTTTGATACAGAGTTTAACACTCCGACTATTGCCGAAAACTCCACCTACGGATACTATGTATTTATTCGCTACGAATTAGATGAGGATGGTGAGGATTACACCGATCGCAAAGCGAGCGTGCTTTCCTCTATGAGATCTGATGATTTTATGGAGATAATTGAGAAGGCTGCTTCTGATCTCAAGGTCACAGAGAACTCTTCTGCCATCAAGAGATACAAGCCTCAGAACATCGTATTCAGCTACTAATTCCTATTCAAAAAGGAGATAATTTTATCATGGGACTTTTGGACACTCTGTTCGGCTCATATAGCTCGAGGGAGCTCAAGCGAATCAATCCTATTATGGAACGGGTTTGCGCCCTTGAGGAAAAATACGCCGCGCTTTCTGACGGTGAGCTTAGCGGTATGACCGCCAAGTTTAAAGAAAGACTTGCAAACGGCGAAACTACTGATGACATTCTTCCCGATGCCTTTGCCGCCTTAAGAGAGGCAGCCTGGCGTGTACTGGGTATGAAGCATTATCCCGTTCAGATCATCGGCGGTATCGTTCTGCACCAAGGACGAATCAGCGAGATGAAAACAGGTGAGGGCAAGACCCTTGTGGCTACACTGCCCGCTTATCTTAACGCTCTTACCGGAAACGGCGTACACATCGTTACCGTTAACGACTACCTTGCGCGCCGCGACTCTGAGTGGATGGGCAAGCTTTTCAGATTTATGGGTCTTTCGGTTGGTCTTATCGTTCACGGGCTTAATAACGACGAGCGCCGCGAGGCATACAACGCCGACATTACCTACGGAACAAACAACGAGTTTGGATTTGACTATCTAAGGGACAATATGGTCATCTACAAGAGCCAGAAGGTTCAGCGTCCCTTTAACTTTGCCATCGTTGACGAGGTGGACTCTATACTCATCGACGAGGCGAGAACTCCGCTTATCATTTCAGGTCAGGGCGACAAGTCGACCGACCTTTACCAGACTGCCGACACCTTTGCAAAGCGATTAAAGAAAACAAAGGTCAAGGAGCTTGACGACACCCAGAGTCAAGAGGAAATAGAGGGTGACTATATCGTTGACGAGAAGGCCCGCACCGCCACCCTCTCCCCCTCGGGTATCGAAAAGGCAGAGGCATTTTTCAAGGTTGAAAACCTTATGGACGCCGACAACCTTACCCTTTTACACCACATAAACCAGGCGATCCGCGCAAACGGAATTATGAAGCGCGATGTTGATTATGTTGTCAGGGACGGCGAAGTCATAATCGTTGACGAGTTTACAGGCCGTCTTATGCTCGGACGCCGTTACAACGAGGGTCTGCATCAAGCAATCGAGGCAAAAGAAGGCGTTAAGGTTGAGCGTGAGTCCAAAACTCTTGCCACCATCACCTTCCAGAACTATTTCCGCCTTTACAAAAAGCTTTCGGGTATGACAGGTACCGCGCTTACCGAGGAATCAGAGTTTCGCGAGATATACAATCTCGATGTTATCGAAATTCCTACCAACAAGCCGATGATTCGTGTTGACAATCCCGACGTTGTTTACAAAACCGAAAACGCGAAGTTCAACGCTGTTATTGAGCAGATCATAGAGTGCCATAAGATAGGCCAGCCCGTTCTGGTTGGTACAATTTCGATTGAGAAATCCGAGCATTTATCGTCTATGCTTCGCCGCAATGGCATTAAGCACGAAGTTCTCAACGCAAAATATCACGACAAGGAAGCCGAAATTGTTGCTCAGGCGGGTAAATTCGGCGCCGTTACTATTGCCACCAACATGGCGGGCCGTGGTACCGACATTATGCTGGGCGGTAACGTTGAGTTTCTTGCCAAGGCAGAAATGAGGAAAATGGGTATTCCCGAAATCTTTATTGCCGAGGCTACAAGCTTTAACGAAACCGATAATAAGGATATTTTAGAGGCACGCGCCACCTATCGCAAGCTTGTTGACAAGTACAAGTACGACATAGCGGCAGAGGCCGAGCGTGTAAGAGAAGCAGGCGGTCTTTTCATTCTTGGTACAGAAAGGCACGAATCACGCCGTATCGACAATCAGCTCCGAGGCCGTGCAGGCCGTCAAGGCGACCCCGGCTCTACCCGCTTTTATCTCTCGCTTGAGGACGACCTTATGAGGCTGTTCGGCGGCGAGCGAGTTGACGCCATTATGAACGCTCTTAAGATCGACGAGAATATGCCCATCGAAAACCGTATGCTTTCCAACGTTATCGAAAGCGCACAGCGCAAGATCGAGGGCAGAAACTTCTCGATACGTAAAAACGTTCTTAACTTTGACGATGTTATGAGCCGCCAGCGCGAGATCATCTATGACCAGCGTGCCAAGGTTCTTGAGGGCGAAAATCTTCATGACAATATCGTTGGAATGATCAAAGGCTCAATTAGCGGCAACGTTGATGTTTTCCTTGCAGATGAGTCCATTCACGACAACTGGAATCTTGACGGACTGCGCGACCATTACCGCGGTTTCCTTACTACCGATGATGACCTACGCTTTACTCCTCAGGAGCTTGGCGACATCTCCAAGGACGAGATATTCGATATGCTCTTTGACCGCGCTATGAAAATATACGAGGAGCGCGAAAATATAATCGGCAGCGAGCTTATGAGAGAACTCGAGCGAGTTGTTCTCCTTAGAACCGTTGACTCAAAGTGGATGAATCACATTGACGATATGGAAGAGCTTAAGCGCGGAATTCACCTGCGCTCCTATGGACAGCACGATCCCGTTGTTGAGTACCGCAAGGAAGGCTTTGATATGTTCGACGAGATGATCGCGTCCATCCGCGAGGATACCTCTCGCCTTGTGCTGACAGTTCAGATAAAGCAAAATGAGAACATCGAGCGCGAGCAGGTCGCCAAGCCGACCACCGCTATTCACGGCGAGAGCGACGGCACCGTTAAAAAGCGCCCCGTCAGAAACGTTCATAAGATTGGCAGAAACGATCCCTGCCCCTGCGGTAGCGGCAAGAAATACAAAAACTGCTGTCTCGGAAAAGAAAATCAGAACTAAACAAAAAGGTAGGCTTTAATGCCTACCTTTTTTATTTTGCTAACCTTCTCCCCACGGAGAAGGTGGATTT
>CAZDSQ010000045.1:0-13846 GCA_964508295.1 uncultured Oscillospiraceae bacterium
ATGCACCGCGCGAAATTTGCTCTCCATCAGCAATTGTTTGTTTAACATTATTTTTGCACCCAACAAGACAACTTAGAAACAAAATAACACTTAATAGTACGGATAAGATTTTTTTCATTTGTTTTTCCTCCTAAAAATAAAAAGTGCGGCTACCGAAGCAGCCGCACAAAAAACGCAAACTCCGATAGTCGCCAAACTAACTGAGTGTGAAATGGGGCGTACCCATATACTACAAGCAGCTGGAATTTGCGTTTTTGTCAAATTCTAAGCTACCCGTAGTATAAGAAAAGTAAGCGTAATTATTCCATAAAAAATAAAATACACCCAATTTCACACATATTCAGTTAGTTTGGCTCTTTCATAATAACATAAGTCTACATAAATTGCAATAATTTTATTTGTGTGATAAAATATTTGTGGTGATAGAAATGGATTTACCCGAAAGAAAACAAACCCGCCTAAAAATTATGATTATGGGCAAGTAGGTTGCTATTTTGTTACATTGTGTACGCAAAAAAGGCAACGCCTCTTTATATTAGAACCCGTAGGGAACGACCTATGTGTCGTTCCGCCTCAAAACACGCGTCAAAATATACCATTACAAAATCAAATTATACACAAATGGATAAAAGAAACCGAAAATAAATTTCCCAATATAAAAATTGATAAATACGTTATAATGCCCGATCATTTGCATTTTATTTTTAAAATAACGGAACGACACATAGGTCGTTCCCTACAAGATGCAATTAGGTTTTTTAAAACGATGACCACCAATGAATATATCAAGGGCGTGAAAAACAATGCATTGCCGCCGTTTGATAAGAAATTGTGGCAAAAATCCTATTATGACCACATTATCAGAGGGCAAGACGATTACAGCGAAACCTGGCAATACATTGAGAACAATCCTGCAAAATGGGCGCTTGCGCATAAAGAAAACCGAGGTGAATAAATTCTCCTCGGTTTTTGATTTTTTATTCTTTCAGCTCGCGGAACTTGTTCATTACAAGACCTGTTACAAGCTTGGGGTAGAAATATGTCGATTTCTGGGGCATCTTTTCGCCTGCCGCCGCAACATCGCGTATCTCGGTAACGAGGGTGGGATTTATTAAAAATGCGCAGTTTGCTTTTCCGTTTTTTACCTCGCTTATTGCCTCGGAAATGTCGCGGGTGTAGAAAAGATTTTTCTGATTTGCCATATTTTCCTTGTCAATGCCGAAAAGGCGCTCTAAAACAAGGCTGTGCAGAACAGAAACATCAAGGTTTTGATAAGCGGCGCTTTTATCCGGCAGAATTTCTGCCATAACCGCTTGGTTTTTAAGGGTCATCAGGGCAAAATTTTCGCCGCCGCAGTAAAATGCAAATGCCTTTTCACCCTTTGCGGCCGCCGCATCAAGAAGCTGTTCGGCCTTACTAAGCGGCTGATTTTGGAGAATATCAAAATCGCCCTTGCAGCGCTCTAAAAGCTCGGCTGCATCAAAGTTTTCAAGGCTGTGCAGAACCCTGTGAGTCGGGAAAACAACCAGACCGCTGCTCTCGATATTTATAAGGAACATCATACAGTAGTTGGTGCGCTCGCTGTCATCAGCAAGGTCTTTTGAGTTTGCGCGGGCAAAGTTGAGGGCGGTCTCGTATCTGTGGTGTCCGTCAGCAATGTAAAGCTTTTTGTCGGCCATTTTGTCAGCAAGATAGGCGATAGCCTCTTTATCGTAAACGCACCAAAGGCTGTGGGTAACGCCCTCGACGTCGGTAAAGGATATGTCGGGCTCTTTATCTGAGAGTGCCTCAACCTTGCCGCTTACCGCCTTGTCCTCGTCCATAAACAGCGAGTATATCTGGCTAAAGCTACAACCCGTTTCGGTCATAAGATTAAATCGGTCGGTCTTGGCTTTGGAAAGTGTTTCTTCATGGGGGAGAACAACGCCCTCCGAGAACTCTGCAAGTCGAACCAGCGAAACAAAGCCTTTGAGCGAGTACTCTTTACCCTTGACCGAAAACTTCTCCTCGTAAAGATAGACACCTTCTTTTTCGTCGCAGGCGACAACACCCTCATCGAGCCAGTTTTTGAAGGTCTTTGCGGCGTCCTTGTAAGGCCGGTCACCTTTTGGGAGCTCAAGCCTTATCAAGTTATGCTCGTTGGTGTCTATCAGAGCCAGCCTCTGCTGTTCGTTTATAATATCGTAAGGCGGGCAGACAAGCTCGTTTATCTTTCCTGCCTTGTCTGTAAATCTCAGCGCCTTAAAGGGCTTAATTTTTGCCATTAAAATCGTCCTTTCAGAATAACATAGTTAAATTTTAACATATTGGCAGAAAAAATCAACCAAATTTAACAAAAAGCAGCAATTTGTTTGACAAGAGGGTGTGTTTAAATGTATAATAAAGTGTATTATGGAAAATCGGCGGCTTGTTTATGAATTGTTTACAGTTTTGAAAAAAACTGTATTCACTAACAGGTCGTCTTGGCAGTAAAATAAAAGGGTACGGTGCCAAAGAGTGCCGCGCTTTAGGAGGAAAAACGCATGACCATCGAGGTAAAAAATCTTACCAAAAGGTACGGACAGAACAAGGCGGTTGACGACATCTCCTTTGAGATCAAGGAGGGCGAGATAGTCGGTTTCCTTGGACCTAACGGTGCAGGAAAAACCACAACTATGAATATTCTGACGGGATACCTTTCTGCCAGCGAGGGCGTAGCCAAAATCGGCGGCAAGGATATTCTTGAGGAGCCTTTCGAGGTTAAAAAGATGATAGGCTACCTGCCTGAGCAGCCCCCGCTTTATCATCAGATGACCGTTCTGGAATATCTTAATTTCATATACGACCTTAAGAGAGTCAAGCTGCCCCGCGAGGAGCACATTGAGTCTATCTGCAAGCTAGTGCGAATTGACAATGTTGCAAAGCGCGTTATCAGCAACCTTTCAAAAGGCTACAAGCAGAGAGTCGGTATCGCTCAGGCGCTTGTCGGCAATCCTCCCGTGCTTATTCTTGACGAGCCTACCGTTGGCCTCGACCCCAAGCAGATAATCGAGATAAGAACACTTATCAAAAGGCTTGGCGAGAGCCACACGGTCATTTTGTCCTCGCACATTCTTTCTGAGGTGCAGGCAGTCTGCGACAGAATTATCATCATAAATCAGGGCAAGATCGTTGCTGACAGCCCCGCAAGAGAGCTTACCGCAAGCTTTGGCTCTATCGGCAGTCTTACTGTAAGAGTAAAGGCCTCCGACGAGGAATCGGTCTTCCGTATGCTTGGAAAGATACCCAATGTTGACAGGGTTGAAACTCTTGGCTGCAAGGAAACCGGCTCCTTTGACTACCTTGTAACCGCAAAAGATGCAACCGATATAAGAAACGAAATCGTAAAGCGCGTTCTTGAGAGAGGCTGGCAGCTTCTTATGATAAGAGCGCAGGAAGCAACCTTAGAGGAGATATTTATCGGACTTGTTAACAAGACTTCTGGAAAGGGAGGTAAAAAATAATGACTGCTATATTTAAAAGAGAGTTTAAAAGCTTTTTTACCACCCCTCTCGGTTATGTTATTCTGATAATCTTTAATTTGTTCAGCGGAATTTATTTCTGGTTTGGAACCCTTTACAGCGGCAGTGTTGATATGACCTATGTTTACAGCGGTTTTTCGCTCATCGTTCTCTCGGCTATGCCTATTATTACTATGAGGCTCTTAAGCGAGGAACGCCGCCAGAAAACCGACCAGGCGCTCTTAACCGCTCCCGTTTCGCTTTTTGGTATTGTTTTCAGCAAGTTCCTTGCCGCGCTTCTTTTATATGTTATCGGTATTTCGGTAACCCTGCTTTACTCGGTAGTGCTTGCCTTTATTGCACAGCCTGCTTGGAACTACATACTCGGCAATTATTTGGGACTTATTCTTCTTGGTGCGTCGCTTCTTTCGGTAGGTCTGTTTATCTCGTCTATTACCGAAAATCAGCTTGTTGCGGCAATCGTCAGCTATGCGGCGATGTTCCTGATGCTTATGTCCGACACCATCGCAAACCTTTTCCCAGTCCAGTTTATTTCTGAAATTTTCTATTATCTCTCGTTCCAGACCCGTTATGATGAATTTGTTTCGGGTGTTGTTGCGGCTGATAATGTTATGTTCTTTGTAAGTACAACGGCGATATTTGTTTTCCTTACCACTCGTGTTATGGAAAAACGCCGCTGGAGCTAATGAGGGGAGGAAAAGGCAATGAAATTTAAAAAATGTAAAAATGCTGAAATTGAAGCAATTTTAAATCAAGATAACCAAGCTGCTGATTCTTCCGAGAAAAAGACGGAAAAATTTAAAAAAGAAAGAAAAAGCGGCAAGGTAGGCGCGAGCCGCGGCGAGCGTCTTCGCCAGCTTAAATACGGCTCTCTTTCCGTTGTGCTTACAGTTGTTGTCATAGTGGCGATCGTGCTTTGCAATGTGCTTATCACATTTGCGGCAGAAAAGCTTCCTGCCCTCAGTATTGACACCTCTGCATATCAGTACTACGAGCTTTCTGATGAGTCTATAGAATATCTTGACACACTTGATGACTATTCCATTAAGGTTATTTTTATAGGTTCAAAGTCCACACTTATGTCTGATGAGTACTACAGTAAGATCACAACCCTTGCTGAGAAGTATGAGCAGTATACCAAGGATCTTACAGTTTCTTATGTTGACATTGATAAGAACCCCGGTTTTGCCGCTGATTATGACGATGCTGAGCTTACAACGGGTGATGCTTTGGTCGTCTGCGGCAACCGCTACAGACAGCTTACCTCGGGAGATTTTCTCTATTCAAGCAGTGACAGCAGTACGTCTACCGACTACTCAAGCTCTGAGGAGGTTACATATAGCCTTAACGCCGAGTATGCTCTTACAACAGCAATAATGGTCGTAACCGCTTCGGATAATCCGCAGGCAACTATTGTTACCGGACATGGCGAGAAAGAGCTTCCAAAGCTCACAACCTTGCTCGAAAACAATGGCTTTACTGTTGGAAGTCAAAGTATTTTGAAGGAATTTGATGAGAACTGCAATTTGCTCATCATCGCGGCTCCCACGAAGGATTACTCAGAGAGCGATCTTAAAAAGCTTGACGATTATATGTATAATGACGGAAAATACGGCAAAAACATTTTCTACATTGCTGATTACAGCCAGCCCGTTCTTCCCAACCTTGAGGCATTTCTTTATGACTGGGGCATAGTCCTTGAGGAAGGCGTTGTTTACGAGAGCGACGACTCTCTCGCTTATGCCAATATGCCTTATCTAAACCGTCTTTCGTTTATTGATGCCAACCTGACTCTTTCTTCGGCACTTGCGGAGGTAACTGCTTACGGTTATTATGGCAGACCTGCCAAAATTGCTGATGTGCTTGATGTAAGCATGACAAACGAGATAACCCTTCAGCACACCGAAACCTCTAAGGTTGGAAAATCCACTGATGGCGGATTTGAAAAGGGTGACAGCGAAGCGTATCCTTATGTTGCAATGGCTCGTACTACCATTGAAAAAACAAACACCAACTATGAAGCAATGCAGTCGTCACTTATATTTGCAAACTCAACGGGATTTTTCGAGGACGAGCTTTTTGAAAAAGCTTATTCTGCCAACCCTGATGTTACTATAGCTGTTATTGATGAGGTGCTTGGCAGAGGAAATAATCTGCTTCTTCCCGTAAAGAGTCTTTCGGCTGCAACACTCGGAATAACCTATGAAACTGCAAACATCATCGGCGCCATTGCCGCTATCGTTATTCCCGTGCTTCTGCTTGTAGCTTGCCTGTTTGTATATATTCGCAGGAGGTTCTTATGAGTAAAAGAGTACTCACAATTATTATTGCCGCAGGCGTTGCCCTGCTTCTCGGGGTGCTTTTGATCATTATCAGCGTCATACCCGAAAAAACAGAGGAAAACAGCAGCTCACTTACCTCAAGCGGCGTTACCAGCAGCGAGGAAGAAACGGATGTTAACGGTTACATTGCTGTTTATGCCTTTGATGAGGATCAGATGAGAAAGGCTGAGGTTAAAAACCAGTTAGGCGGCTATACTGTAACCTATGTCAAAGAGGACACATATTCTGTCGAGGGTATCGAGGAGTTTGATCTGGATGACGATTCTATTAGTAACCTTCTGACCTGTTCAATGCAGATATACGCAACAAAAACTATCGCAGAAAACCCCGAGGATATGTCGGCATACGGTCTTGACGAGCCGATTGCCGAGGTTAAATTTACCTATGATACCGGAGAAACCGTAGAGGTACTTATAGGTGATGATTCACCAAGCGGCGGTGCTTATGTTTATGTTAAGAACAGCGATAAGATCTATGTTGCGTTAAAGAACTGGACCTCGATGTTCGAATATAAATACACTCATTTTATCAATATGACTGTTACCGATCCTCTTGAAACAGATGAGGACGGAAATGAGGTTTCAGTAAGAGTTAAAAAACTCACATTTACAGGCGGAGACCTTAAAAAGCCTATTATTATTGTTGAAAATCCTGAGTATCTTGCCGAAGTAGAAAGGCTTGAGAATGCCTCGTCTGATGAGGAACTTGATATAAGTGTAAATGCTGCACAGTTCCTTTTTGAATCACCGTTTGTTGCAGATGCTTCAAATGATTCCTATGTAGGAAAGCAGTATGACTATTTCGGACTTGTTGCAGAGGATATCTATGCACCTAACCCGACTGCCACTGATATTGCAAACTGCGGCCTTAGCAGTCCTTACGCGACCGTTGAGTATGTAACCTCTAAGGAAACGGTAAAAATCAGTCTTGGCAAATCCTTTGAGATTGATGGAGAGAAGTATTATTACGCACGCTCCAGCCAGAGAGAAGCTCTGTTTGTTGTCAGCGCGTCTGATTTCTCCTTCTTTGAAGAGGATATGATAGACTATATCAGCCCTATAGTTGTAAATGTTATGATTGATGAATTTGCGACCATGACTGCTGAGTATAACGGTAACACCTATGTTTTTGAAATGAGCGGAGAGGATGACGATCTTGTTGTTCGTTGGAACGGCAAAAAGATGTCGACCAAGGAATTCCGTGACCTTTATCAGCTTGTTATGCTTGCGCTTTGCGAGGAGTCTGTTGAGCCTGATACATACAGCGGTGACCACGACCTTAAGCTCACCTATACCTACAGAGGTAAGGAAAAGGTCGACACAGTTGAGTATATCAAGGTCGGCACAAGAAAATATATGATCCGCAAGAACGGAAGCGACCTTGCGCTTTGCCGCTCAAAATATGTTGATTCACTTATAAACGGAATTGATAAATTTATAACCGGCGGAGATGTTCCTGCAGCATATTAAAATGAACTACGCTCGTCTTTTAGACGAGCGTAGTTTTATTTTAAAAATAACTTGCAATATAGTTTGCAAGGCTTTAAAATAGAGTTAGAAGTTATGGGAGGCGAGAATATGAAAGACTATATCGGAAACCCTTTGCAAATTCGCGGAGCAGAGAAATATGTGCTTCAGGGCGCAAAGGGAGAGGGTATGCACTTTCTCTATATAAGAAACGGAAAAGGACTGGAGCTCTGGCTCTCGCTTGATCGCGCGGGCGATGTTTCGCGCCTTAATTTCAAGGGAGATAATATGGGCTTTTTCGCCCCTTGCGGATATGTTGCTCCGCAGTATTATGACGAGAAGGGAGCGGGATTTTTAAAATCCTTTACTGCGGGATTTTTCACAACCTGCGGTCTTACTGCGGTAGGCTCGCCCTGCATAGATGAAGGGGAGGAGCTTGGGCTTCACGGCACCATTTCCAATATTCCTGCCGAGCTTCTTATGGTAGGGGAAACTGACGAGGCTCTGAGTGTCAAGCTTAGAATAAGGGACACCGCCGTTTTTGGCAGAAAGCTTGTTCTTAACAGAAAATACACCTTCTCCTACACCCAAAACGAGTTTGAAGTGGAGGACACCGTTACAAACGAGGGTGATGCCACCTCGCCCTATATGATTTTATATCACTGCAATATGGGCTACCCGCTGGTTTGCGAAAGCAGCGTTGTTAAAATTCCTCATAGCAACGTTGTGGGCAGAAACGAGTACGCCCAGAGCGAGATCGAAAAGGCGCTCTTGGTAGAGGCGCCGCAGAGCAATTTTGAGGAAAAATGCTATTACTTTGATGTCAAGGAAAAGGGTGGAAAGGCAAGAGCAGGAATTTACAGCCCGCTTGTAAATAAGGGAATGGTTATGTCCTATGACAAGAGCGAGCTTCCTAAGTTTACCGAGTGGCAGATGTTCGGTAAAACCGATTACGTTTTGGGCCTTGAGCCCGGCAACTGCACGCCCGACGGCAGAGATGTTTTGAGAAAGAACGGAACCCTTAAGTTCATAGAGGCCGGCGAAAGCAAAAGAACCGCAGTAAAGTTCGCTTTTGCTGACGATATGGCTGATTTTGACAGTAAGCTTTAATGCAAAATGCAGGACGAAAGTCCTGCATTTTTTGTTTTATGGGAAATTAAAGGAAAAAACCGAAAAAATGTGAAAAAAATATCAAATTTCCTGCTTTTAGATATTTATTTTTTTAAAACTATCTGCTATAATGTAACTATGTAGGTCTTGTTATTATTAATATGGAGGTATAGACAATGGCAAACACTATTTGCAAGGTTCCTTTTATGGGAACCGCAGAGCAAGAGCAACAGCTTAAACAAGTTATTGCAGAGCTCAAAGACCAAAAGGGCTGCCTTATGCCTGTTATGCAAAAAGCACAGGACATTTACGGCTACCTGCCCATTGAAGTTCAGAAGATGATCGCAGAGGGACTTAACCTTCCTCTTGAGGATGTTTACGGAGTTGCAACCTTCTATGCACAGTTTGCGCTCAATCCCAAGGGCAAGTACAGAATTTCCGTCTGCCTTGGTACCGCTTGCTACGTTAAGGGCGCAGGCGATATCTTTGATAAATTCGCCGAAAAGCTCGGAATTGGTAACGGCGAGTGTACCGACGATGCTAAGTTCTCATTAGAGGCTTGCCGCTGCATCGGTGCCTGCGGACTTGCTCCCGTTCTCACCGTTAATGACGAGGTTTACGGTAGACTTACCGTTGACGATGTTGACGATATTTTAGCAAAGTACAACTAAAAACTGTATGTAAAGGACAGTAGCTGTATGAAAATCAGTACTATTAAAGACCTTCTTGAAGCCGATGTTATTTGCAATGAGGAGCTTTTGGAAAACGAAGTTTATTCCGCTTGCGGAAGTGACATGATGAGTGACGTGCTCGCCTACGTTAAGGATCAGGCGGTGCTTATGACAGGCCTTGTTAATTCGCAGGTCGTCAGAACCGCCGAGATGATGGATATGGTGTGCATCGTTTTCGTCCGTTCCAAACAGCCCACCCCTGAAATGATTCAGCTCGCCCGTGAGAGCGGCATCGTTCTTATGGCTACCAAAAGAAGAATGTATGAGGCCTGCGGTATTCTTTACTCAAACGGTCTTGTAGGAAACAAGGTAAGCGTTGGCTGAGTCAATCACCTTTAAATTTGATGTTGACGGGTCTGATTTCACATCGGCGGGTCAGGCTTCGGCTGACGTCAAAAAGAACCTGCGCCAGTTAGGTTTATCTCCTGAGATAATCCGCAGGGTCTCGATCGCAATGTATGAGGGTGAGATAAATATGGTTATTCACGCAGGCGGCGGCGAGGCTTTCGTTACCGTCAGCGAGAGTGATGTAACTATCCTCTTAAGCGATAAGGGCCCCGGAATTAAGGATATCGATAAAGCTATGCAGGAGGGTTATTCCACCGCAACCGATAACGTCCGTTCGCTTGGATTCGGTGCAGGAATGGGTCTCCCCAATATGAAACGATATACCGATTTTATGGAGATAAAATCTGTCGTTGGCGAGGGAACAGATATTACCATGAGGGTCGATATAAAATAATTGAGATTCCGGAAGGTATGGCCTATGAATACATATGAGCATTCGGTTTATCTCGATGTGAGTAAGTGTAACGGCTGTACGACCTGCCTGCGCCGCTGTCCCACAGAGGCGATAAGGATAAGGAACGGACACGCCTTTATAATTCAGGACAGATGTATCGACTGCGGCGAGTGTATCAGAGTTTGCCCCAATAAAGCTAAGAAGGCAAAGTGCGACAGCCTAAAGGAGCTCGAGCGCTTTAAGTGGAAGATAGCTCTTCCCGCCCCGACGCTTTACGGGCAGTTTGAAAACCTCGATGATGTGGACTATGTGCTCTCGGGACTTCTTAAAATCGGGTTTGACGATGTGTTTGAGGTTTCTGCGGCGGCGGAGCTGGTTTCGGCCTACACCCGCAATTACTTAAAGCAGCAAGACGTTAAAAAGCCCGCCATAAGCTCCGCCTGCCCTGTAGTGCTGAGGCTTATCGGTCTGAGATTTCCGTCACTTACCGAGAACATAATCCATATGCTTCCCCCAATGGAGATTGCCGCAAAGCTGGCTCGTCAAAAGGCCAAAAGCGAGCATCCCGAACTTAAAGAGGAAGAGATCGGAGTTTTCTTTATCTCCCCCTGCCCCGCAAAAGCAAGCTATGTTAAAAACGGCTTTGCTGATTATAAAAGCGAGGTAGACGCAGTTATTTCAATTAGTGACATTTATTTTTCTCTCATATCTGCAATGAGCACCACGGATGAATTACCGAGCCTTTCAAATTCCGGCGTTATCGGAATTGGCTGGGCGGTTTCGGGCGGCGAGTCGACGGCGATCTTCAATGAAAATTACCTCGCGGCTGACGGAATTGATAACATAATCCATGTGCTTGACCAGATTGAAAACGGAAGTATTCCTCATTTGGAATTTATAGAGCTCAACGCTTGTACAGGCGGTTGTGTAGGCGGGGTCATGACCATTCAGAACCCCTTTATTGCAAAGGCAAGGCTTATGTCGCTAAGGCGTTACCTGCCCGTTTCGCAAAACTTCCTGCCTGAAAGCCAGAGAAATTCTGTTTCAGAGGATTTCCTCTTTGAAAACTTCCCCGCATACCGCCCCATTTCAAAGCTCAGCGAAAATATGGCAGAGTCGATGAGAATGATGGCGGAGATAGGTGAGATCAAAGATGTGCTTCCCGGCATAGACTGCGGGTCTTGCGGCGCTCCAAACTGCCGCGCCTTTGCAGAGGATATAGTCAAAAATAAAGCATCTATTGATGACTGTCCTATACTTAAGTGTAGAGAATAAACTAAAAACAAGGTCGGTGAAACAGATGACAGTAAAAAGCCTTGCAGAAAAAGCAGGTCTTAAGCCTCTTTTGTTGCCGGATGGCGATAGAGAGGTAAACGGTGTCTACTGTGGAGATCTACTAAGCTGGGTGATGGGGCGCGCAGAGTGCGATAACGCCTGGATCACCATAATGTCTAACGTTAACGTTGTTGCGGTTGCATCTCTCTCGGATGTTTCCTGTGTCATTCTTGCCGAGGGAGTTTCCCTCGATAGCGACGCAGAAAAAGCCGCGGCTGACAAACAAATAAACGTGCTTGTGTCGGATAAGAGCACCTATGAAATTGCAGTCGACTTAGGAAAAGTGCTATGAATAGGTTTTACTATGACCTGCACCTTCATTCCTGCCTTTCTCCTTGCGGAGATAACGACTCTACGCCCGACAGCATCGTCGGAATGGGCGAGCTAAACGGCCTTAACATAATGGCGCTTACCGACCACAACTCCTGCAAAAACTGCCCCGCCTTTTTTAAGGCGGCAGAGCGGCACGGCATCACAGCCGTGGCGGGTATGGAGCTTACAACGGCTGAGGATATACATACAGTATGCCTCTTTGCAAGTTTAGAGGCCGCCCTCGATTTTGATAGGGAGATAGAAAAGAGGAGAATTTTAATTCCCAACCGAAGCGATGTTTTCGGCGACCAGCTGATTTTAGACGGCGAGGACAACCTAATCGGCAGGGAGGAGCATCTTCTCATAAATGCTACGACCCTTTCGCTCGAGGAGGTTCCTCCTCTCTGCGAAAGCTACGGCGGCATTTGCTATCCCGCTCATATCGACCGCGAGTCAAACGGCGTTATCGCCGTTCTCGGCGCTTTCCCGACAGAGCCAAAGTTTAAGCTCGCTGAGCTTCACGACGGCGCTCTTATGGATAGCTACTGCGAAAAGATAGGCTTTAAAAAAGAGCAGTTTATAGTAAGCTCAGATGCTCACTATTTGTGGGATATAAAAGAACAGTCAGATTATTTCACTCTCGATGCCGAAGGATGCGGCGACGAGGTTAGAAAACGCCTGTTTGAGTTTTTAAGGGGTGTAGAATGAAAGAGTTATCTTTAAATATTCTTGACATTACCGAAAACTCGGTTAAGGCAGGCGCATCTCTTACCGAGATCCTGCTTTGTGAAGAGAATGAAAAGCTCACCATCACAATAAAGGATAACGGTTGCGGAATGGACGAACAGACCGTTCAGGCCGCACAGCAACCTTTTTATACGACACGGACGACCCGCTCTGTCGGAATGGGAATTCCCCTTTTCAAGATGCAGGCCGAGCAAACGGGCGGAAGCCTTACCCTCGCCTCAAAAAGTGAAAAGGAATTTCCTAAGGAGCACGGAACGGTCATCTCGGCGTCTTTTTACAAAAATCACATTGATTACACACCGCTCGGTGATGTAGTTGCCTCGATCACAACTCTTGTTCAGGGTCATCCCGACACCGATTTTGTGTTCAGCCACAAAACCGAAAAAGGCGAGGTCTCTCTCGACACAAGGCAACTGCGTGAGGTGCTTGGTGATGACGTTTCGCTGGGCAGCTTCGAGGTAATTAAATGGATTGAAGAATACCTTAAAGAACAGTACAGCGAAAATCACTAAAATCGGAAAGGAAGAATAGTTATGAAATCATTAGCTGAACTCCAGGCGATCAAAGACAAAATGAAGAATAAGGTCGTCATTCGTGAAGGCGGCGAGGAAGTCAGAGTAGTTGTCGGAATGGCAACCTGCGGTATCGCAGCAGGCGCTCGCCCCGTTCTTACAGCTCTCGTTGAGGAAGTTGAGGCCCTCGGTCTTTCGGGCAAGGTTTCGGTTTCTCAGACAGGCTGCATCGGCATCTGCCAGTACGAGCCCGTTGTTGAGGTTCTCGAGGCAGGAAAAGATAAGGTTACCTATGTTAAGATGACTGCCGAAAAGGCAAAGCGCGTTGCCGATGAGCATCTTAAGGGCGGCAAGGTTGTAGCTGAGTACACCCTTGCAAATGTCAAGGCATAATTTTGGAGGTGTAATATAAATGATTCGTGCACATGTATTGATTTGCGGCGGTACGGGTTGTACCTCTTCAGGAAGCGTTGATATTCAGAAGGCTTTTGCTGAGAATATCGAAAAGAACGGACTTGCTGAGGAAGTTAAAGTCGTACAGACCGGTTGTTTCGGCCTTTGTGCCCTCGGTCCCGTTGTTATCGTTTATCCCGACGGAACCTTCTACAGCCGTGTTACTTCCGACGACGTAAAGGAAATCGTTGAAGAGCATCTTTTAAAGGGACGTATTGTTGACCGCCTTGTTTACAAGGATGGCGCTGAGGACACTGCTGGCAACGTTGCTCTTTCTGACACCGCTTTCTATAAGACCCAGAACCGTGTCGTTCTGCGTAACTGCGGTGTTATCGATCCTGAGGTTATCGACGAGTACATAGCTATGGACGGTTATCAGGCTCTCGGTAAGGTTCTTACCGAAATGACCCCTGAGGACGTTATTAAGATCGTTTCAAATTCCGGCCTTCGTGGAAGAGGAGGCGGAGGATTCCCCACAGGTAGAAAGTGGGCTCTTTGTGCACCTAACAAGGCTGACCAGAAATACGTTGTATGTAACGCTGACGAAGGCGACCCCGGCGCATTTATGGACCGTTCGGTTCTTGAAGGCGACCCCC
>CAZDSQ010000046.1:0-13492 GCA_964508295.1 uncultured Oscillospiraceae bacterium
AAGTTTTCCACGTCATACAGCATACTGTCAACGGCGCAAATGCAAAGGGTAACGATCTCTCTTTCGATGTCATTCTGTGCGTTTGCTTCGGAAATGTGGATTTTTGCTTTGCGCCACATAGCAAGATCGCCGCGCCAGATAGCGCACTGTGCAAGGAGTGTACCTGCGGCAAGAACGGCATAAAAACCGGAATGCTTCTCCAAAAGGTAGTTTGCGCTCTCGTACACCTCGTCGATCTCACCTCTGGCACAGGCAAGCTCGGCAGAAAGAAGCGTTTGTGCTTCGGGGTTATCTGCAAGCTCTGCAATGGCTTTTTCGGCGCAACCGGGGGCGTAATAAAGGTTTGTCATATACAGAAACGGGGTTTTTCGGGGCAAGAGCATATCTGTGTTCTGCTGAGCTTGCGCCGCGCGGCTTGCCTTGGTTCGCCCGTCAATAGGCTTTTTTGCATCTTTCGGAATCATCCAAGCCCTACCAAAACGGGCCGCACCCTCAATTTTTCCCTCTGCACAGAGAGTTTGCAATCTGCGTGATGATACACCCCACCGCGCTGCAACATCATCTATCTTCAAATAATTCATGACTTATCTATCTCCCAACCCGCTATTCCGAAGCAGTTATATTGTTCGCAATTCCGCCGTTTATATCGTTCGGTATTCCGCCATTTATTATACATCGTTTATGCGAACAATACAAGAAGTTTTTGTAAACTTTTGCAGACACTTAATATAATTTTCCTTTCGGTGTAAAGCAAAAAACCGAATGAGTTTGATAGCGCTCGTCCGGCTGATTGTTATGTAGTTTAACACTTGATCCTATTAATATCCAAAGTCCAAAATCGCCTGTTTCCTCGATTTTATCTTCCGCGGTCACTCCCTCGGCCCGTTTTTTTATTAAATTGCTGAAAGAATGTGCATATTTCGGATTTCTGCGCTTGAAACAGCATTATTTACTATGTATGCCTGCGCTTCCATTTCAGAGCTTGCAAGGCGGCTTATGCCCTGCGATTTCAGCTCGGCAGAGACCTCGGTGCAGATGCGCTCTATAGCCTCGGCTTTTTTCTCGGCGTCAGCGCCGCTGTTGCCGCTTGAAATGAGATATTCAAGCGCACCTGAAAGGTGATTTAAACGTGGCAGGGCGCCAAGGGCACGAAAGCTCCATTTGTAATACGGCATATAGGTTTTGTTAAGCAGAAAGATGGCGTTTAAGGCACTCTTTACAAACTCAAAGACGGCAAGCTGAGCCGCCGCGCTCTCCCCTCTTGCAAGGCACCTTTTAAAATTGTACTGCCCAGCCTGCCCCGTTAAAAGCAGGTTGCCCGCAAGCTTTTTGAGCCTTACGTCCTCGGGGAAATAGCTCAATTTTTCTCTTATCTTAGTAAACTCGCCGTAATTGTCGGCAAAAACGGCACCGTTTACCGACTCGGCGAGAGAATATTCAGGCACCGTAAACCAGTCAGATAGCGAAAGCTCGCCGTTCCGCCTGCCCGTTTTTGCCTCGAAAAAATCGCCGATTCTTATAACACCGTGCCTGCTGCCGCCGACGGCGCTCATAAGACTTCTCTCAAAGCCTAAAAACTGACGCGGGAGCCTTGAATATGCCCGCTCCAGCTCGAAGGCAGTTTTACTGTTGACAACGTCCTCGTCGGGTATAAAAATGCAGAATGCAGGCTCAAAATCGTGGTCTTGGGAGATGTCGTCATCATAGCCAAAGCACTCCGAACCGCTGCCGACAAGCCCTACCGCCAAAAACGGCAAAAGAGAGGCAAACTGCTCTTTGAGCATTGGCTCGCCGTATTTTTCAAAAAATTTTCTTGAAAGCTCAAGCCCCTTCATAAATCCTCCTACAGCGCTCTTTCAGCTCGTTTTCATAGGCAAAATAGCCGTAATATCCAAATACCGTGGCGCACTTTTCGCAGACAAAGGCATAATTGCCGTCGGTCTGGTTTTTACATTTGTCAAGTAATTTAATTGACTTTTGTATACAATCTGTAATTTTTTCTTCTGCGCCCTCAAGGCCAAACTGCGCCTCAGCGGCAGATGCCATATTAAGATAGGTTATCGCCTGCTCAGGCTCTTTGTTTCCCGCGCTCTGCATAACCGAAATCGCCTTTTTGTAAAGGCTGTCGGCATCTTCAAAGCGCTTTAAATCAACAAGCGCCAGCGCCATATTGTTATATAGTCCGCCGAGTCTGTCATCAGACGGCGCAAGATTTTGCTCGTAAATTTTCTGCGCCTTTTCAAAGAGAGGAATGGCCTTTTCCGCCATACCGAACGCCTTATAAACAGTTGCGCTGTTTAAATAGGTGGTAGCCGAGCCGACATTATATTCGATATTCATTTTTTCTATCTGGTCAAGGGCGCTTTGAGCAAATGAAAGCGCCTCGTTTTTCTCGCCGAGCTTTCGGCAAAGGCCCATAAGCTCGTTGTTTATAAGCAGGGCGGCCCGTCCGTCCCCTGCGTTTTTTGCCTCAGAAAGCCAGTATACAAGATGACTTTTGGCGGCGGAATAATCATTTTTTGCAAGATATTCATCAAGCTTTTTAAGCACCCTATCGGTTGGCACCATTATGTTCACAAGGCTCACCTCACCAATTTAAAAGGAATATGCATTGTCATCAAGGTCTGTAACAACGCCGCTTATCTCGTTTGCGGCGGCAAGCTTAAAGCCAAAGCGTTTGCCGAACTTGCTGCTATCAAAAACAAAGTACTGTTTTTTGGCGTTTTTTATCATCAGCCGTCTGAGCGAGCTTTCGGCTTCCGACTGGTCGGAAATAACACCGTCCTCGTCTATTCCCTGCGCCGAGAAAAAGCAAATATTGGCATAGAAATTTTCAAGGCTCTGCTCTGCAACACTTCCCACCAAGGCATAGGAATTTTCCACCGACATTCCGCCCGTTAAGTAACAGCGAACATGCTTTTCCTTGAGCCGCTCTGCAACAAAGGTGCTGTTGGTTACGACCGTAAGATTTTGCTCGGGAGAAATAAAATCAACTATATGGCTGACGGTTGACGAGGCATCCAGAAACACAACGTCGCCGTCGCAAATAAGCTTTGCGGCCTTTTTTGCGATTGATTCCTTTATTGAAAAGTTGCTTTTGTTCCTGACCTCGAAAGGTACCTCTCGGTTTTCGTAATCGGGAACTGTGGCGCCGCCGTAACACCTTGTAACAAGGCCTTTTTGCTCCATATCCGCAAGGTCTCGCCTTATGGTAATGGGCGCAACGAAAAGCTTTTGCGACAAAAACTTTACTGTGCAGTACCTGCGCTCTTTTATTATTTCTAAAATACCGTCTTGTCTTTCTTTTTTGAGCATCTTTGTTCCTCTCTGTCTTAAAAATGTACTTATTTTTGTTTCTTTATCATAAATTAGGTCATATATTGACACAAAAACGTTCATTTTTTATAATAATAGCATAACATTGAAAGGATGTCAAAGTATGAAAACTATTACAATTATAGGCGCAGGAATGATGGGCTCGGCGCTGGCCTTTCCCGCAAGGGAAAACGGCAACGAGGTTCGCCTTGTGGGAACCCATCTTGACAGAGAAATCATCGAGGCCTGCAGAAAGACAAACCGCCATCCCAAGTTTGTTAAGGATTTTCCCGACGGGATTTCTTATTATCAGATAGAGGAGCTCTCAGAGGCAATTGAGGGCGCAGATTTTATTATCTGCGGCGTCAGCAGCTTTGGCGTTGAGTGGTTTAGGGACGAAATTCTGCCCCGCCTCCACGATAACGTTCCTATGATATCGGTTACAAAAGGGCTTGTGAACACCGACGACGGCGCTCTTATCACCTACCCTGACATCTGGCAGAAAAAGCTCGACGAGCTAGGCAAAAACATTCCACTTAACGCCATCGGCGGTCCCTGCACAAGCTACGAGCTTGTTGCCCACGACCAAACCGAAGTTACCTTCTGCGGCAGGGATATGGCGGTGCTGAGAATGATAAAATCTGCCATGGCTACCGACTACTACCACATAAGCCTTACCACCGACGTTGTCGGGGTTGAGAGCGCAGTTGCACTCAAAAACGGCTTTGCGCTGGGAATTGCGCTGACAATCGGCTTAAATCAAAAAGAATTTGGACTTGACAGCGAGCTTCACTTTAACTCGCAGGCGGCGGTTTTTGCACAGGCGGTAAGAGAAATGAACAAACTTTTAAAACTGCAGGGCGCAGAGGACTTTAACAACCTTGTGCTTGGTGCAGGCGACCTTTACGTAACGGTATACGGCGGCAGAACAAGACTTGTAGGCATACTATTAGGCCGCGGCCTTGACATTGACGAGGCAAAGGCAGAGCTTAAGGGCGTTACCCTCGAATCCCTTGTTGTTGCCGAGCGTGTTGCAAAGGCAATTCGCCTTAAGGCAGAAAAAGGCGAGGTTGATTTAAAAGACTATCCCCTGCTTATGCACATCGACGAGATAATCACCCGGAAGAAGCCCGTAAATATCCCTTGGGAAAGTTTCACATTTGAAAAGTAAACAAACCAATAAGTAAAAAAGCGAGGTGCTTTGCACCTCGCTTTTGTTTTGTTTTATTTGCCCTCGCAGATCTCGGCGATGGACTTTTTGCCGTAAATCGACTCCCAGTCGGCATTGAAATCATCAATGGCGTACTGAGTCATGGGGTGGTATGTAAGGGTTTCAAAAAGCGCGGGGTTGATGGTTACCGACTGGCAGCCCGACATTGAGATCTTGTGAATCTGCTCGACTGTCTTAAAGCTGGCGGCAAGCACCTTTGTCTTAATATCGTGCTTTTTGAACATCTCAACTATCTCGGCAACGACCTGAACGCCGTCGCTGACGATATTGTCAAGTCGGTTAACGTAAGGCGCTACGAAATCCGCACCCGCAAGAGCGGCGATGAGAGCCTGCTGCTGTGTGAATATCGCGGTTTCGGTAACCTTGATTCCCATTTTGTGCAGAATCGAGGTTGCCTTTAAGCCCTCGGGCGAGATGGGGATCTTTACATAAAAGTTTCCGCCGACTGCCTCTTTTAAGAGCAGAGCCTCTTTAACGATGTCCTCACATTTGCTGGCAGTAACCTGCACGTGAAGCATCATATCAGGGCCGATTATGGCGCGAATGTCCTTTATAAGCTTTAAAAAGTCGGTATTTTCCTTGGAAATAATGGTGGGGTTGGTCGTAACTCCCGCAACGGGATAATATTCCACGCATCTTCTAATATCGTCAAGATTCGCGGTGTCAATAATATACATCATAATGTTTTACCTCTGCTGTTTTGTTATTTGCGCTTTTCTATTTCAAGTGCAGTTATAATATCCTTCATTTCAGCCTTGCTTTCAAGCATCTTGTAAAGGCGCTCGATAAGCTCAACAGACTCCTTATCGGTAAGCTCGCTGTACTTCTCCAAAGTGGCGGCAACGCCGACGGTCTTTGCGCTTTCTGCAATTTCAACGGAAGCCGCATCGTCAGCGGGAGCAAAATGCAGGGCGGCAGCAATGCCAAGGCAGATATATGTAGGCTTAATTCCCTGCTTTTTGCAGAGGTTGTGCGCGCCGATAAGTCTGTCATTTTTGGAGAGCTTGCGGATCGTATCTCTGCCGACTCTGAGCGAGGTGTCGCCCAAGAGCTTGTTTTCAAATCTGTAGAGCAGATCTTCGCTGTGGTCAATAAGCTCGGTAATATCAACGCCGTGCTCTCTTGAGAGCGCCTGCGAGGACTCCAAGAGTGCCTGCAGGGCGAGGAGCTTGATCGAGGGGTCAAGCGCCGCCTGCCAGATGTACTCGCAGCCGCCGAGTGCTCCGAGATAGGCAGTAAGAGCGTGGCTCATATTGTGCATAAAGAGCTTGCGCTGAATGAAAAACTCAAACGGCTCAAAGGGCATAAGATTTACGATTTCGGGAATTTCTCCCTTGAATGCCGCCTTGTCAACAGGAAGCTGGCAGTACTCCTCAACGCAGACTGCAAGCATATTTTTTGCTCTTATCTCCTCGGGAGTTGCAGGCACCATTCTTCCGATAGAGGCCTCAACAAGACCGAAGCACTCGTTAAAATAAGCCTTTTCCGCGTCTGTAAGATGCTCACTGATAAGTTCTCTCAAATAGGAGTCGGCACCGAGCTTATTCTCACAAATGATGATGTTAAGAGGGACCTTATTGCCCTCGGCAAATCTCTTTTTAACGCCGCAGGCGATGGGTTTTGCGATATAAGGTAGCACGTTTACGCCGACTGCGGTTGCCATAACGTCGGCCTTTGCAATCATATCTCCGACGACCTCGGGGTCTTTGCCCAAAAGTCCCGTTACATTCTTAACCTCTTGCATATCGTATTCTTCGCCACGGGTTATATAAAGGGGATAACTGCGGTCATTTTGAAGTTGAGAAATTACAGCCTCGTTAATATCAATAAAGGTAACCTCATAGCCGGAGAGCGAGAAAAGCTGACCGATAAAGCCGCGACCTATGTTACCCGCTCCGTACATTACTGCATTTTTCATTATGTTCACGCTTTCTGTTGCTTAGTCAAGAGGAACCTCGTCGATATGCTCCTGCATAAACTTGAGCGTTTCCTCAATCGAAACGATACCTGTTGATGCGCCTATCTTCTGGATACAATGTGTTCCGACGGCGTTGGCAAACCGGCCGCTCTTTCTGTAACTCCAGCCCTGAGCAAGACCTGCCAAAAAGCCTGCGCAGAAAGAGTCGCCCGCACCTGTTGAGTCAACGGGTTTTATCGACATATATGTAGGCAGGGTGTAGCGCTCTTTGCCCTTTTCGCAAATAAGCGCACCGTTTTTGCCGACTTTAATGATAACATTCTCTGCGCCAAGCTCAAACAGCTTATCGGCGATAGCGTCGGGGTCCTTGGGAGAAAGGCCTGTAAGTTTTACCGCCTCGTCAACGCTGGGCATAAAGAGGTCAAGATGAGGAATGACCTCGCGGATTTTGGGGAGCCATACATCATCAAAGTCCCAAGCGGTATCCATAACGGTGTACTTGCCCTTTTCTCTTGCGCGGCGCATAAGCTCTGCGCAGGGAGCGCCGTCAAACGAGGTGAGCAGCATTGCGCCTGCAACAAAAACTATATCGCACTCATCGATAAGTTCATCGGGAATATCCGAAAGCTTGAAATCGGCGGCAGAACCGGGGTTGTAAAGGAAGCTGCGCTCGCCCTGAGAGCTGACGCAAACTATTGAAACGGTGGTATCAACATCGCCGCTGACAACACCCTTTACATCAACGCCGTTTGCCTTGGCGGTATTTTTAACAAAATCTCCGAAGCTATCCTTGCCAACCTTGCAGGAAAGCACAACGGGAACGCCGAGCTTTGCAAGGTCGTTAGCGGCATTGGCAGCACAGCCGCCTACGTGTGTAGACGCCGATTTAATCGCCTTAAGCTCGCCCGGATTGGGAATGTTGTCGACGGGCGAAACGATAACATCGGTTGTAACGCTTCCGACACAGAGAACTTTTTTCATTTTCTTTCTCCTCTTCTCTTAGTTGTAGGTAATCGTGTTGCTTGTGGAGATAATAGAAATCCAGCTTTTTCCTGCGGCTACGGTAAGCTCATTGCCATCAAGAGTATAATATTTTATCGGATCGCTGTAGTCACCCTTTTTCCATGTTATGTGAACGATTTTTCCATCGCAGGCGTAGTAGCCTGTTCCCTGAGAAAGATCCATATCAAGTCTTCCGCTCTTATCAGCATTGGAGAGAGAGCCGATGGCGGTCTGAAGAACAAAAACATTCTTGACCGCGAGGGTCTCGCCGGTTGAAGCGTCTATATGATCTGCATCAAACTGTCCCTTCTTATAAAGGCCTGTCGCAGCATCGTAGGTATATGTCGCTTTGGTTGAGCCCGAAAAGGGAACGGTTATGCTTGTTGCAGTATTTCCGCCTGCTAAAACCGCGGCATTATCGCCAAACTTAAACGCGTCAGCAACATTTCCCTCGGTTTCAATCGAAAGTCTATCGATTGCTTTTTTAAGGCGCTCGCCGTCGGTAAAGGCGGTATGCTCGTAAGCATATTTTCCAACGCGGTCAGGATCGCGATACGACGCAGATGTTTTCATAAAGTTAAGGGTCTTGATTCCGTTATCGCTAATATAATTCAAGGAATAGGGACTGCCGCCGAAATGGCAGTAAATTGCATTGTGACCCATAGCGAGAGCAAGGTAATAATGTCTTGCCGAACGCAGTGAACCAAGGTCGGGAATCTTATCAACATCAGAGAAAAGCGCCAGAATTCTGGTTATTCCACCTTCTGCAATTGCCTCATAATAAAGATCCGCCGCCGCAATTCCTCTTTGAGGAAGCGACGCCTTTATGTTGTTGATCATAACACCTATAGGGCGTTTATTTTCAGCACTTTTTTCAAGCGTATATTCACCGGTCAGGTGGTTTAAAGCATATTCATTTTCCTGCACAGAAGCTTCGCTCTCTGTGCCCGCAGCAGCAGACGAGTTACCTGCTGTATCACCGGAAGTACAGGAAGCAAAAATTATGCCCATAGAAAGAGCAAGCATAAGCGCTAAGATCCTTTTCATTTCACATCACCTTTAAAACAAAATTATTTTTTCCATTATACCGCAAAAGCCATATCTTTTCAAGTGGAAAGCGGCGCTTTTTTACTGTCTTTGCAAAAAAAGCGCGTTCTATTTAACATAATTTTCTCATATTGTTAATTGTATGAAATAAATTTGGAAAAAAGGTGAAATTACAATGCAGAAGTTTTTGCTGCAGAGTATGTTTTTTACATTTTCGGAAAGCTTAGATCATCTTGAAGACAGGAGCAAACTCGAGGAAAATTACGAGAAACAGCTCAATTACTACTCTCGTCTTTTTGAGTCCGGCTCAGATGACGATGAAGAAAAACGTTCTCTTATTTGCGCAAGGTGCCTCATATCTGCGACAAGAAGCCTGCTTTATAAGGGGTATCTGAGCGAAAATGTCAGCGCAATAAGACACGAGCTCGACTGCCTATCCCCCGTTTTCAGCGGCAAGCAGATGACAAAAAAAGCTCTTACCTCACTTATCGACAACCGAATTTCTCGGCTTACGCCAAAAAAGAGCGATGAAATGGTAGATGCGGTTTTGTTTATGTGCATATCCATGGCACCCAAATACTATTCGGAGGAAAAGAGCCTTGATAGAAAAATTTTATAAAGAGACACCTTTTTATAAAAGCTATGTAAATAAACTCTGCTGCCTTACTCAAAAGTATCCTTTTTTAAAGCTTTTCGAGGCAGGGAGGTCACTGCAGGGGCGCAAGATATACGCCCTTTTCCTTGGAAATACCTGCCGCCCCGTTGTCTACGCGGCGGCATTTCACGCGCAGGAATGGCTGACCGAACTGCTCGCCTTACGCTTTTTGGAAGAGGTATGCGAGCTTATGCTGACAAAACGTGAGATACGCCGTGCCCTCTCTACCCGCGGGGCTATCTTTGTTCCGCTCGTAAATCCCGACGGAGTTGAGCTTGTTTTAAGTGGCGGAGAGTCGGCGGCAAACCTAAAACCGTTTGTCGACAGAATAAGCGGAGGGGATTACAGCAGTTGGCAGGCAAACGCGCGGGGCGTGGACATAAACCACAACTTTAACGCGGGGCACGCGCTCCTGCGAAAAATGGAAACTACTGCGGGGATAACCGGTCCCGCTCCAAGACAGTTCGGCGGCTTAAAGCCGCACAGCGAGCCCGAAACCAAGGCACTTGTCGCCCTCTGCCGCCGCTTTAACGCAAGCCGAGTTTACGCCCTGCACTCTCAGGGTGAGGAGATCTTTTACAGATACGGCTCGCACATTCCCGCGGGCTCCTCGGCAATAGCTCGTCTGCTTGCCGACACAAGCGGCTACACCCTACCAAACCAAAGCGGACTTGCGTCTCACGGCGGCTTTAAAGACTGGTTTATTTTAGAAACAGGCAGACCGGGCTTTACAATAGAAATCGGCAGAGGAAAAAATCCTCTGCCGATAGATGAGCTTTCACCGATATTTGCAAGACTCTATGAAACGCTGATGCTAACGCTGGTTATTTAAAACCTGCGCTTTTTGATAATGCTACGGTAACGCTGAGCGTTGTATTCCTGCCTTATTACAAGAAGAACATAAAGCAGTGCAAAGAAGATAAGCAGGCAAAGCGCAAGCTTTATCCAGACCGAAGTAAAGATATTCTTTACAAGGTTTAAGAGGTAAAGAAACTCGTTTTTCTTAACGTCCTCACCTGCAACAAGGTCGGCTATTCCGACAACCTCATCAGCCAGCTTTACCTCAACGTACCCCAAGACGTCACCCTTTTTGACAGGCGCCTCTACAAAGGTGTTGGTGTGCGGTATGACCTGCACGCTGGACGGGTCGATCTCATCAGGGATAAGCGCAACAACCTTTTCAGACGGATACAGAAGCAGCGAGTCGCTTTCTGAAGAAAGTCTTAACGGAATCTGGGCGCAGAACTGGTCAGACGGGAGCAAGGTTTTGAGCGTAAACTTTTCAAACGCCCAGTCTAAGAGCTTTGCCGTTTCGGAAAAGGCATAGTTTTCACTATAAACATTTCCGTCCTCGTCCTTATAAGCGGCACCAAGCATAACTGAAATATAATGATATCCGTTTTGCTCGGCGTACGCCGTAAAGCACCTGCCCGCAGGGGTCGTGGTGCCTGTTTTTAACCCTTTAATATAAGAGCGGTAATAGGTGGAGTTTTTAAGCATCATTTTATTGGTACTGACAAGCCACTCAGCCTCTCTCTTATTGGTTTTTCTTAATTGATAACTGTAGGTCGAGGCAATTTCTAATATCTCCTCATGCTTGATTGCCTCTTTTGCGATAAGATACATATCGTAGGCGGTCGTATAGTGATTGTCATCGTGTAGGCCGTGCGGGTTTACAAAGTTTGTATTAACCGCACCAAGTTCCTTTGCACGCTTATTCATCATATCAACAAAGTTATTTATACTCTGGTCGCCTAAGTAATCGGCAACTATTGCGGCCGCCTCGTTTCCTGACTGTAAGAGCATACAGTAAAGAAGCTCTCTTGCGGTAAGCTCCTCTCCCGCCAAAATGCCCGCGAGCGAAACGTTCATTGTTGAGAAAGTGCCAAGAATTGATGCCTTAGCGGTAATGACGGTGTTGTCAAGGTCTGGCACCATTTCGCAAAGGAGCAAGCAAGTCATAATCTTTGTAAGGGACGCGGGGTAAAGCTTCTGATCCTTGTTCTTTTCATATATGACCGTATCTGTATCGAGGTTTACAAGGTAAACGCCCTTTGCCGTAAGCTCAAAATCGGGCTTATATGTAGCGGCAGCGGAAGGGACAGACAAAAGAGTAAATGACAAAATAACAGCACAAATAAAAACAGAAATTATTTTTTTCATAGACAAATCCCTCCCTTGTGTGTATAATATTATAAGATAAGGTAATTGTATCACACTTTTTTTGCAAAATAAAGAGAAAAAAGTAAATTTAACACATTCTATTTGAATTTGAAGGGGACGAGCAGTCGTGATCTATGTTACAGGCGATATGCACGGCGAGATTGAGCGCTTTTCACAGCGGGCTATAAAAAAATTAAAGGCTGAGGACACCCTTATTATCCTCGGCGATTTCGGTTTTCTCTGGAGCGGCAGCGAAGAAGAGGAAAAAAACCTCGAGTTTATACGAAACCGCAGGTTTACTGTCTTGTTTCTTGACGGTACTCACGAAAACCACACAATGCTGGAGCGCTACCCTATCGCAAACTACTGCGGCGGCAAGGTGCGCGACCTTGGCGGTAACCTTAAAATGCTAATGCGCGGCGAGATCTACGAGGTCGAGAGCAAGAGTATCTTCGCCCTTGGCGGCGGACAGAGTGCCGATCTTGAGTTTCGGACAGAGGGCGAGAGCTGGTGGCCTCAGGAGCTTCCATCAATGGAGGAAATTGACGCGGCAAGAGAAAAAATAAAGGCGCGCGGCAAGGTCGATTTTGTGCTCACCCACGACGCACCGCAGAAGATTAGAGTTTCCCTTTTTGGCAGAGATATCGAGGAGCACAGGCTCTCAAAGTTTTTGGACGAGGTTATGATGACGGTAAAATACGACAAGTGGTATTTCGGCTGTTATCACCTTGACAGAAAACTCACCCGCGCGCAGTACGGCGTTTACCAAAAGGTTCTCGAAATCACCACCCCCGAGAAAAAAGGCTTCTTTGCAAAGCTTTTTAAGAAAAAGAAATAGCCACCACATTAAAAGGCTCCCTCTGATGAGGGAGCCTTTTTCACGGAAGGAGCAAGCCCCTTCCCTACAATAAGTGTTAACCTTTCATATCGCTATAAAGCTTTTCGGCGGTGCTGAAAATAAACTCCGCTTCGCTCTTTAGGCAGGTGTTAACTCTTTTCTTTTTAGGAAGTCCCCAAACGTCGAAAAGCCGTGGACCTATCCACTCGTTTTTGCCTGTAGCGTCAAAAACGCCTTTGACGATAGAGAGCGCCGCCTTTTTGGGTTTCATAAAGATGGCTTTCATAGGGTACTTTATTACGGCGAAGATAAGCGGCGGGTAGTGCGCCGTAATACCGGTAAAGGTAATTCCCGGGTGAACTACCGAAAGTTTATTCCCACCCTCAAAAAGCCGATAGAGTGAAAACTGCAAAAACCGCTTTGAGTTGCCGTAAATAAGGCTCGGCTTTGTGCGGGTAGCGAAGTCTATATCATTCTCGTCGGTTTTGGAATAGTTGTGGGCGATGCTTGAAACGGCAACTACCTTAACTCCCGTGTCAGCAAGCTCCTTTACTATGTAGTACGGGGAAAGGAAGTTGATCTGAAAAACGTTTTCAAGCCCCAAGGCGCTCTTTTTGCGAGGAATGTGATAGGCACCTGCATTTAAAATTAAAACATCGGGCTTTATCTCTTTCAAAGCCTCTGCCGCCGCCTTTACGCTCTCGACATTTTCAAGATCAAGCGGAATATGGCGCACCGACACAGAGAGATGCTCTTTTAAAAGCATTTCTCGCAAAGCCGCGACCTTTTGGGGATTTCTGTCAAGGAGCACAAGCTCGGCACCCAAGGCGACTAAAAATTTGCAAAGCTGCTGACCTATGCCGCCCGTCGAGCCGCTTATTGCAACAGTTTTGCCCGCAAGGCTTTCAGTATTTCGTTTTATCCATTTTTTAATATCCATAGCTAAATTCTAACACCGCAAAAAATTTGTGTCAAGATGCCTTTAAATATCCAAATCTATGTGTTATACTATAAATAACCTATCAAAAGGAGGCGCCCGATGGACAAATTTATTTTGCACTCAAAATTTAAGCCTACGGGCGATCAGCCGCAGGCGATAGAAAAATTGGTCGACGGCATAAATAAGGGCTATTCGGGGCAGACGCTCTTAGGCGTTACCGGCTCGGGTAAGACCTTTACAATGGCAAATATAATCGAAAAAGTAAACCGCCCGACACTCGTTCTCGCTCATAACAAAACACTCGCCGCACAACTTTGTAGCGAGTTCCGCGAATTCTTCCCCGAAAATGCGGTGGAATACTTTGTTTCCTACTACGACTATTA
>CAZDSQ010000047.1:0-13486 GCA_964508295.1 uncultured Oscillospiraceae bacterium
GTGTGCCTCAAGCGGTTGGCTTTTTGCTTAATAAAGCGCTTACTTTTGGCATATATATGCTGTAAGGGAGTGATTAAATGCAGATACATATAGTACAGCGCGGGGAAACGCTTTTGTCGGTTGCAAGGCTCTATTCTGTTGACCCCGAGATACTCGCTTTTAATAACGATATAGAAACCGAGACCCTTGCGGTAGGTCAGCCGCTTGTTATTGTAACCCCGACCCTTACCCATACGGTGTCAAGGGGAGAAACTTTACAGAGTATTGCCGAGCGATACAGCACCCCGATTTACGATCTGTGGCGCAGAAACCTCTTTTTAAACGGCAGAGATGAGGTTTTCCCGGGGCAGACGCTTTATATTACCACCGAGCGCTCAGAGCCCATCGGCACTTTTCAGGTCGGCGGCTACGCCTATCCCTTTATTGACCCGCTTGTGCTTGATAGAACTCTACCCATTATGAGCAGCCTAATTCCGTTTACCTACGGGTTTCGCCCCGACGGCTCGCTTGTGCTTTTAAACGACTCATATCTTCTCTCAAGAGCTGCAGTTTACGGCAACTACATCATAATGCATCTTTCAACTCTGACCGAAAACGACGTCTTTTCAACCGAGCTTGCAACGGCGCTTTTTGCCGACACTGCTCTTCAAGACCGACTTATTGACAACGTGATAAGAAACATTGAAGAGAAGGGGTATAAGGCGCTTGACATTGATTTTGAGTTTTTGGGGCTTGAAAATTCGCTGCTCTATGCCGATTTTGTTGCAAAGGTGCGAGATAGGCTGGCTCCCCTTGGAGTGCCCGTTATGGCGGCGCTTGCCCCCAAAATAAGCACCATGCAGAGAGGAATTCTCTATGAGGGGCACGATTACAGTGCCCTCGGCAATGCGGCAGACGCTCTGCTTTTAATGACTTACGAATGGGGCTACACCTACGGCCCGCCCCTTGCCGTTTCGCCCATAGAGCAGGTAGAGGAGGTCGTTAGGTTTGCCATAACCCAAATCGAGCCCAGCAAGCTCTATCTTGGCATTTCAAACTACGGATATAATTTTGTTCTGCCGTATGTGAGGGGAGAGTCTAAAGCCAACTCTCTGTCGACTGCCGAAGCTTTTGCCTTAGCTTCCCGTGAGGGCGCAGAAATACAGTATGACGAAACTGCGCAGGCTCCGTTTTTTAACTACACCGACGATGCGGGCAGAGCGCATACCGTTTGGTTTGAGGACGTGCGCTCAATTTCTGCAAGGCTGGAGCTGATAGAACGCTACGGCCTGCGCGGCGCACTTTATTGGAATTTGAACCGCCGCAATAACCAAAACCTCGTTTTAATAGAACAAAGGGTAAACCCCGAGGAGTTTAGCGTGAAGTCCTGAAAGGACATCACGCAATGAAATAAATCCCTTTAGGATTTATGAACTATCCTGTGGATATGAAGTATTGCTTCGCAATATGAAGTGCGCTGCAGCGCATTAGTGGTTTATTTTACTTCATATTCGGTGGGAACCGAATACTTCATAATTATCAAAAGATAATTACTTCATATTTTGCATTAGCAAAAAACTTCATTAAAAGGAAAAACACCACAAATAGAGTTTGCGGTGTTTTATAAATAAAAAAATAATTTATACTGTTTTTTAGCTTATTTTGCCTTATTAAAAAGTGAACGGTGGCGTGAAACTATGCTTTCGCGCCGCCTTATTGTTTCCTCGGCATCAAAAATAAATCTGCCTGCCTCGTCTTTGACAAAAACATCGCCGATTTTGCCCTCGATTTCGCTTTTTAAAAGGCTAATCGACTCTTTTTGGTCGGATATAAGAACGGCAAAATCGCCCTCGATACGCTCAAAAACGTAAAACATATCTATCCCTCGTTTTCGCAGGTTATGGTAATGGTCTTTCCGTCAGAAACCGCGGTAATATCGCCGTTTATGTCGGTGCGGTAAACCTCAGCTCCAACATTCTGAAAGCGTGCTATCGTTTCGGCGTGAGGGTGTCCGTAGGAGTTGCCCTCACCAACCTCGATTATAGCAAAATCGGGATCAACTTTGCTTATAAACCTTGCTGACGATGAGGTGTTGCTTCCGTGATGTCCCGCCTTTAAAAGCGTTGCCGAAACATCTGTGCCTAAATCGAGAAGATCTTCTTCGACTCGCTCCTCGGCGTCACCCGTGAATAAAAACGAGGTTTCGCCAAAGACGAACTTGGTGATTATCGACCAGTCATTTAAATCGCTGTACTCGTCGGTGGTAGGGGAGAGTATTGTGAGAGTTCCTTCTCCAATTTCGTAAGAGGCACCAACCTCTGCTGCAATAAGATTTACATTGTTTTCTACTATCGCATCAAGTAGGTCGCTGTAGGTCTTTGTGGTGGGAACAAGTTTGTCGGGCAGGTCGGATAAAATAATGCTCTTAACCTCAATGCCGTTTAAAACAGTATCAAGACCGCCAATATGATCTGAATGGGCATGTGTACCGATAACATAGTCAAGGCTTGTGATGTTAAGCTCTTTTAGTTTAATCAGAACATCGTCGCCCTTGTTGTTTTCGCCCGCGTCAATAAGAACATTAATACCGCCGCTTGTGATAAGAGTGCAGTCACCTTGACCAACGTCAATAAAATGCACCGCGCAGCTTCCCTCTGGTATTTTTGTTTGGGGAGCGGGCTTTAAAATGTCTGTGTTTTGCGTTAGATAGAAAGCTACGGCAATAAGAGCAATCGCAAAGGATAATATCTTACCCAGCTTTCTTTTGATGGGTTTTCTCAAAGCTTTTACTCGCTTTCTCTCATATTCATTTCAACCCACTGGTCGCGGGTGATAAGAACCTTTCTCGGCTTGCTTCCCTCGTAGCCGCTGACTATTCCGCGCTCTTCCATCTCGTCAATGATTCGGGCGGCTCTTGCATAGCCAACCTTGAGTTTTCTTTGCAGGAGCGAAGTAGAGGCCTGACCGTTGTCTATAACACACTCAATGGCGTCACGAAGCATAGGATCGGTGTCACCCGCATCGTCGTCACCGCCGTTATCTTGGGCGGCAGACTGAGCTTTTTCCTTGGTGGCCTGCTTTTCAATCTCCTCGATGACCTGCTGGTCATATTCGGGCATTTCGTTTTTCTTTATGTAGGAAACCACATCGTTGATCTCCTTTTCGCTTACAAAGCAGCCTTGAATTCTCAGCATTCTGTCAGAACCGTAGGGCTTAAAGAGCATATCGCCGCGGCCGAGTAGGGTTTCTGCACCGCTTCCGTCAATGATTGTGCGCGAGTCTATCTGCGAAGAAACTGTAAGTGCAATTCGGCTTGTGATGTTTGCCTTGATAAGACCTGTGATAACGTTAACAGAGGGACGCTGTGTTGCAATAACAAGGTGCATACCCGCCGCACGAGCCTTCTGTGCAATTCGGCAGACCGCCGCTTCAACATCCCCGGGTGCAGTCATCATAAGGTCGGCAAACTCGTCGATTATAACAACTATCTTGGGCATAGGAGTGAGAGTGTCGGAGTTCTGAGCCATGCTGTTAAAGGAGGAAATGTCCTTAACATTGTGCTCTGCAAAAAGCTGGTAGCGCCTTTCCATCTCGGAAACTGCCCAGCCGAGAGCACCTGCGGCTTTTCTCGGGTCGGTAACAACGGGGACAAGCAGATGGGGAATGCCGTTGTAAACGTTAAACTCAACCATCTTGGGATCAATAAGCAGTAATCTTACCTCAGCGGGTGAGTATTTGTAAAGTAGGCTTACTATCATGCTGTTTGTGCAGACCGATTTACCCGAGCCGGTAGTACCCGCAATGAGCAGGTGAGGCATTTTTGCAAGGTCGGTCGTAATGATGTTGCCAGCAATGTCCTTGCCGAGTGCAACCTCAAGATGATTTTTCGAGGACTTAAATGCAGGTGAGGAAAGCACCTCTCGTAAAGTCACGGGGCTTACAACGCTGTTGGGAACCTCAATGCCGACAGCCGCCTTGTTGGGAATAGGAGCCTCAATTCTGACCTTTGTTGCGGCAAGATTTAAGGCAATGTCGTTTGAAAGCTGTGTTATTTTGCTTATTCTGACTCCAGCCGAGGGCTGAAGCTCGTATCTTGTAACTGCAGGGCCTCTTGCGGCACCGAGTAGCCTTGTCTTAACGCCAAAGCTTGAAAGGGTGTCCATAAGTATCTCAGCATTTTGCTGAATTTCTGATTCGTTTTCGCCCTTTGTCTGAATTTTAGGGGCGCTGAGTAAGGTAAGGGGCGGGAATGTGTAGACCTTGTTTTCAATTCCGTCCTTGTAAAGCGAGGTCTGCTCGCTTTTATCCTCAGCAGGCTCGTCTTTTGCTTTTTCTTCGTTATCGTCGTCCTTGGTTTCAAACAGGTCGTCAATGCGAACCTGTGCGGAATCATTCTCGGGCAGTTCAGGTGCGACCTCAGCTTCGTCCTGTCCTAAAAGCTTTTGCTTTGCCTTCTTGACCTTTTCAGAGCGCTTCTTGCTCTTTTCCTCAAGTTCTGCGCTGTCGGGGCCGAGTGAAATGTCGATAGCGGGCTCGTATTCGTCCTCGTCATCAGATTCGGCATATTCCTCTCTCTGTTCAAGGTGCTCCTGATAAGCCTTTTCGATCTGCTGGACAGGCTTTTTAACAGATGCCTTGCAGAAGTTGATTATGTCGCTGATAGTAATGCCGAAAATTATGAAAAGGAATATAACAATAACTATAACAATAACAATAGATGCGGCAATCTTTCCGAACAAAGCGGTAAGCGACCAGCCGAAAAGCGATGCTAAAAGACCGCCGCCGCGCCTCTCTACGCCGAGCTCAAATAGGTTTATCAGTTTTGAAAAGAAGTTGCTTCCCTCGGGAACAATGCCGAAAAAGATGTGAAAAGCGCCGCTTGTAAGGGTAACTAATGTGAAAGCCTGAGCTATCTTGCTCTTAACACTTACAAAGGTCTGCTCAAAGGCAAGCATAATAGAAATTGCAAGCGCTAGGGGAGCTACAAGGTAAGCGGCAAGGCCGAATAAGCCAAAAAATCCCTTATGTAATATTGCCCAGAAATTCTCACCCTCTAAAAATGTGAGAACACCGAGAATTAAAGACGCTCCGAAAAGGATAAGCGCCCAGAGCTGACGGCGGGAATTCTGCTTAGCGGCAGATTCTCTCCTTGCCTCGCTCTTTTTGGAGGTAGAGCTCTTTCTGCGGGTAGAAGATTTTTTACTTGTGGTACGGCGAGTACTCAAATTTTTCACAGCCTATCTATATGTATTTTGAAAGTCTTATGTAAAATGCCTTGCGGCATTTTGTGTTAGCTATCCTGCTTTTCCTCAATCATTTCATAAAGTCGGTCAATCGCATCCGAAAGTCCGCCAATCGAGTCAATAAGCCCCTCTTTAACAGCATCCTCGCCGCTAAGAATGGTGCCTATGTCGTTCATAAGTTCGCTTCCGTTCATAAGTTCGGTAAACCGCTTTTCCGAAATCTCTGAATTTTTTGAAACAAAACCCGTGATCCTGCTCTGTATCTTCTCAAAATATGAAAAGGTTTGCTCAGTTCCGATAACCAGTCCGTTTATCCTCACGGGGTGAATGGTCATTGTCGCAGAGGGAACTATAAACGAATGCTTTGACGAAACTGCAAGCGGAACTCCTATAGAATGTCCGCCGCCCAGTACCAACGATACTGTGGGGGTTTTCATTCCCGAAATCAGCTCAGAGATTGCAAGCCCCGCCTCAACGTCTCCGCCGACTGTGTTTAGTATGATTATAAGGCCGTCAATCTTGGGGTCCTCCTCAACCGCAACAAGTTGGGGAATAATGTGCTCATACTTGCTTGTTTTGTTCTGCGAGGGAAGGCAGTAGTGTCCCTCGATCTGACCGATTATGGTAAGGCAATGTATTGTGTACTTGCTGCCCGTCTGGGTTATTGAGCCGGTTTGTATAATGCGGTCAAGCTCGCTCTGGTTTTCGTCCTGAGAGTCGTTCTGCTGCTCGTTCGGATTATTGGTATCAAAATTATCCGCCATAAATATAACCACCTTTTTGAAAATTTGCTCGCTTTATTGTTTTCAAAAAAGGCAGAAATATTCTTTTAGGTATTATCTATTAAATTATACCTTTTTTATAGCAAAAAGTCAATGCCGCTCAAACATTAAAAAAGTAGTTAAAAACCCGATATTTTGTTGACTTTTGTGTTTGTAAAGTGCTACACTACAAACAGAAAGGCAGGGATAACTATGAAAACTCTTACATTAAATCCACTTTTTTGCTCGCATATGGTCTTGCAGGCAAATAAACCCATTCGATTTTTCGGCGACGGAGAAGGAGAAATTACTGTTTCGCTTTGCTCAAAAACCGCAAAAGCCAGCTGCAACGGCGGAAAATGGATAGCCGAGCTTGAGCCTCTCGGATACGGCGGCCCGTACACCGTAGATATTGACTTAAACGGAGAAAAGCTCTCGCTTGGCGATGTGTACCTCGGCGATGTTTACATAGTTGCAGGTCAGTCGAATCATCAGTTTAAGCTGTGCGAAAGTACAACTCCAAATGGCAAGGATATAAACCGCCTGCGTCTTTTTTCATCACCTCGTCTTGAAGCGGGAGAGCCTTTCACACCCGCTGACGGTTGGGTTGTTTGTAGCGAGAAAAACGCTCCGAGCTGGCCCGCTCTGGGTTATATGGTAGGCGAAAAGCTCGAGGCGGATAGGGATAGAGCAGTAGGCATAATTACAAGCTATCAGGGAGCGTCGGTTATTGAAACCTGGGTTCCCGAGGGCCTTTTTGAAAGCAAGGGCATAGTGGTTGCCGCTGACCAGAAAACACCATCGCATACCTGCAAGGAATACAGCGCATGGAACGGAGATGGTACCCTTTATCACTATGTTGTTGAAAAGTTAACTCCTTATTCTGTTGCGGCAGTTGTTTGGTATCAGGGCGAAAGTGACTCCACAGTAGGCGAAGCCAAGGTTTACGACAAGGAGCTTGCCGCACTTATAGAGTGCTGGAGAAAAGACTATAGGGATGACAATCTGCCCTTTGTCGTGGTGCAGCTTGCAGACCTTTTGGATGCCGCAACCGGAAAGGTTTCAGAGGGCTGGCGCCTTATGCAAGAGGCACAGCTTAACGTTCCAAACATCTGCAGTAATACCGAGGTTGTGAAGTGCGCCGATATCTGCGAAAATGACGATATCCACCCCAAAACAAAAGCGCCTCTCGCTTTAAGAATAGCCAATGTACTGCTAAAAAATAACTGGTAAAAATAATTGTTAAAACAATGTAAAAATAATTGAAATGCGTCCTTTTCTGTGCTAAAATGAAATTAGAAAATTTTAGCGAGGAGGGCGCATTTTTTATGAATCAAATAAATAACCAAAAAAGCGCCCAAACCGCGCTTAGAATACTACGTAAAATATATGCCGTGATTCTCATTTTTCTTTGCGCGGTGGTTTCACTTATAGCGGCCTTTGTATGCACAGTTGCCTTTTCCAAAACAGGCGAAAACACTGCTGAGATTTTTGGATGTAAGCTTTACGTCGCAGAGTATGATATTGAGTCTGCGGATATTGAGGGTGGCTCGCTTGTTATTGTTAAAAACACCGAGGACGATGAGTTTTATACACCCGAAATGCTTAAAGACGCAGTTGTTATAAAAAACGCGGGCAAAATTATAAAGCAGGAATCCTTGTCGGTGGCTCTTGTGTTTGCAGTTCCTTTTATGCTTCTGTTTGCTCTTGTGCTGCTTAGAGAACTGCGCAAAAAGCTCACTCACGCCCCAGAGGTAACAGGAAGTGTCGAGTTTATAGTGCAAGAGGAGCAAGAGGAGTTTGAGGAGCAGACTGCCTAAAATTAAAAGCACCTGAGCCGCCAGGCTTTAAGGTGCTTTTTACATTGCAATGTATAATAGTGCAAGTATTATTGGCAGATTTTTCTTGTCTGAATAGAGTAGCAAGATAAGTGCGAAAATTATAAGTCTGTCGTTGTCAACCCCGAACATTTTAAACATTCCGAGAATGTTTTGAGGGCTGCTTTGTACCTCTTTTGGCTTTGGCTCGCTTTTTTGCTGTGATGGTGCTTCTCTTTGATTTTGAAAATCGGCAGGAAAGTTTGGTAGAGTGGAGCGGGCGTGCATCTGGCGCGCTCTGCGCACTGCGTCGGCCTTCATTCTGTCAATTTCCTCGCCCGAAAAGCTGTTTGCCATGCGGTTTCACCTCTTTTTAAGAAAAAATGTCTGATATAGAAAATCCGTGCTCCTCTAAAATGGGGATAAGCGCCATAATTCGCATAATGGAAATGGCGTGGTCTATTTTGGGTGCTTTTTTGGGGTCTAAAAGCGGCTTTAGCGCAAGCAGTAGGTTTGTGGCTCTGTCGTCGGTTTTTGCAGAGGATATTGCAGAAACAAGCGGGAGAAGTCTTGTCATATCAATGTCTGCAAAGGGTGACTTTGGCTCTTCTTTCGGTTTTCCTGAGCCGCTAAAGAGGGAGGAGAATGCTCCGCCCTCGTTTTTGCTTTCGCCGCCGAGTCCTAAAGAGCTTTTGAGCCCCGCCATAATTTCTGCGCCCTCTTTGGTGTTAAGAAAATCGGACACCTGCCCGAGTAAATTTTCGTCAATCTCCATTACGTTTTTCTCCGAATAAATTTTTAAGTAAGCTTTGCGCCTGCGGGGAGGATAAAAGCTTTTTTGTAAGCTCGGGATTACTGAGAACCTCTGAAACCTTTTCTCTGTCTTTGTCATTTAATCTTTTTAAGATCTCGTCCCTTTTCTGAGGGTCAACAGCTTTTTTTGCGGTGTCGCTGTCAATGCCGAATTTTTCAGCCGCCTTTATTAGATCGTCACCGTTAAATTTCTGCTCAGGCATAAAAAACACTCCTTAACTACTATATTTTATGCTGTTTTTATTTTATGTGCCAGAGAGGAAAAATAGAATATCTCAAGGAGAGTAAAGAAATATGCGTATTCTGGTTATTTCCGATACACACGGAAACTTTTTTAAATTCAAGGACGTGCTTGAAAAGCACCGTGATGCCGAGCTTGTTTTCTTTTTGGGAGACGGAAAGAGGGAATATGAGGATATATGCGACCTTTTTCCCGAGCGTAAAATACTTGCCGTTAAGGGAAACTGTGACTTTATAAGTCCGCTACCCTCGGTAAACTCCGTTTCCACAGAGCAAGGTAAGATACTTTACACCCACGGCGATGTTTTTAACGTTAAGTTTGGAACACAGCGCCTTGAAGAAACGGCAAAAACAGATGGCGCAAGGCTTGTTTTGTACGGTCACACACATAAAAGAGATGCTCGCTATCTTGACGGTATGTATATCTTTAACCCCGGGTCTCTTGGCTATGACGGCAGCTATGGCATCTGCGATATAATAGACAGCGGAATAGCGATGAATCACCTTAATATATAAAGCTGACATAATAAGAAGGCTCCCTCTGACGATAAGTAAGGCTCCAAATCTTTGATTTGGCAAGCCGAACTTATGCAGTAGCGGGAGCCGGCAAAACCGAAGGTTTTGACTGAGGGAGAGAAAACGCGCGGAACTTGTAATAAGCTCGGCGCGTTATTATTTTCTAATTAAATTCTTTTTCAAGCTTTGAAATTTTGGGAACAAGATAGCAAATGGGCAGGCATAAGATACCCCACAAAAATGAATACAAAAGGCAGACCTGTCCCGAAATGTTAAGGGGTAGGGGGGAGTAATCCCAGACGTCCATTTTAAGCTTTAAGTTGAAAATTACACCAAAGATATATTCCACCGCCGTTATAACCGCCGAGCCGATAAGACACTTTTTCAAAACAGACAGGCTTTTGTATTTGTTGTAGATTTTGTAAAGCACGACAAAACAAAACCCGCCTGCTATCCCCATTGAATAGTGTGTGTAGCGCCTGTAGGCAAGCTCGATAAGGCTGTAAGCGCTGTAGCCGAAAGAAAACAGACAAAAATCTGTAAATATCCGTTTCATATAGTTTCACCACCGATAAATAGTTTGTGAAGGCGTGTGTAGTTTTATGCCTTTACAGAGAAAAATATATTTTTTTGACGAATATTAAAAAAAGTCTTTGTATTTTGAAGATATGTGTGCTATAATGTAAAATGTATAATTAGAATTTATTTATGGGGTGGTTTTTTGGAAAACAAGAATAAGGTTAATGTCAAAATTTACGGCACAGATTACACCATTTTAACAGAAGAAAACGAGGAGTACATACTCGAACTTGCATACGAGCTTGACTCGGATATGAAGAAGCTCTGCCAGCGCAGCACAAGGTTTACTGCCACTTCAGCAGCAGTTCTCTGTGCTCTCGAGTATCTTGACAAAAAGAATAAAGAGGAAGCTACTAGCGACCGTATGCGCCTGCAGATAAATGACTATATTCAGGATACCGCAAAGGCAAGAATCGAGCTTGATGATGCCAAGAGAAAGATCGAGCGCTTAGAGCGTGAGATCGACCGACTCAGAGCAGAGCTCAGATAAAAGTGGCTGATAGCGTTTTGAGTAGCTGTAAAGCAGAAATACTTGCCCCGGCAGGAAGCTTCGAGTGTGTAACTGCCGCTGTGCGCTGCGGCGCCGATGCGGTCTATCTAGGCTCAAAAAGCTTTAGTGCGAGAGCCTCTGCTCAGAATTTCACCGATGACGAGCTTGAAACTGCAGTAAAATTCTGCCGAGAGCGCGATGTCAAGGTGCATCTTGCTCTTAATACCGCGCTTTACGACAGCGAGCTTGATTCTGCTGCAAGACTTATTGAGTACGCCGCTAAAATAGGCGTTGATGCGCTTATTGTTTCGGATCTGGGCGTGCTTTCTCTTGCAAAGGAGATATGCCCATCTCTTTCGCTTCACGCTTCTACTCAGATGGGCATAGCAAGCCTTTCGGGAGCAATGGCGGCAAAGGAGCTTGGCTTTGATAGGACGGTGCTCGCAAGAGAGCTTTCGAGAGATGAGATAAGCGAAATTGCAAAAAGCAATTTAATAGAAACCGAGGCGTTTGTTCACGGCGCGCTTTGTATGTCGGTTTCGGGTCAATGCTATCTTTCGGCTCTTCTTGGCGGAAGAAGCGGGAACCGCGGCAGATGCGCCCAGCCCTGCCGCTTAAATTTCGGCATCGGCAATAACGATGGATACGCCTTAAGCCTTAAGGATATGTCACTTTGCTCGCATATAGCCGAGCTTTGCAATGTGGGTGTTACCTCGCTAAAAATCGAGGGCCGAATGAAGCGTCCTGAATATGTTGCCGCCGCAGTTTCTCTTGTGAAAGCGGCTATGGTAGGGGAGGACACCTCTGAAATTTTCGAGCTTTCAAAGGACATCTTTTCAAGAAGCGGCTTTACTGACGGATATTTCCGATCTGATATATGTAAAAATATGTTCGGTTACAGAAGCCGTGACGACGTTATGAGTGCCAAAACCGCTCTGCCTCGCCTTCACGAGCTTTATCGTAAGGAAAATCAGTCCGTTTCGCTCTCTGCAGAGGTTAAGATCAGCACAGAGCAGCCGATTTCTCTGATCATTAAAGATAAAAACCAAAATATAGTTACAGCCGAGGCTGAAAAAGCTATGGCCGGCCAAAACCCTGCAGATGAAAGTTTTGTTTTAAAGCAAATCGGCAGACTTGGCTCGACCCCTTATTATATTGATGATTTTAAATGCGAAATAGAGGATGGAGCGGGAGTTTCCCCCTCTGTTTTAAATTCGCTTCGCCGTGAGGCTGTTGAAAGGCTTTCTGTAATGCGGCAAAAGCCGCCCGCAAGGGAAATTTTTGCCCCAAAAGAATTGCTGCAAATTTCCAAGACACAAATTGAAACCCAGTTTGCCGTAAGGTTTGAAAGCTGTAATCAGCTTTCAGACAATCATAATCTTTGCGATATTATCTATCTTCCCGTCAGGGAATGCTTAAAGCTTGCAGGCAGCGAGGTTTTTGACAAAATAAAAGATAAGCTTATCCCCGAGCTTGACCGCTGGGCGTTTTCAAACGATGAGTTTACCAAAACGGCGCTTGAAAGCTTTAAGAAAATGGGAATAGATAGAGCCTGCGTTCAGAATATCGGTCAGCTTACTCTTATAAAAGCGGCGGGTATGAAGGCTCACTTTGGTGCTTTTATGAATGTCTACAACAGCCGAGCTCTGAAAATTTTAAATGACCTTTCGGTAGAGTCGGCGGTGGTATCCTTTGAAATCCCGACTAAAAAGCTCGAGCGGCTTTCGCCCTTTGTTAAAATCGGTGCACTGGTTTACGGCTATCTGCCGCTTATGATGACAAGAGCCTGCCCCGCAAAAAGCGCAGGCGGCTGCAAAAAATGCGGCGGCGCTCCTAAGCTTGTCGATAGAACAGGCAAAAGCTTTTCGGTTAAATGCAGGGGAGCGGTAAGCGAAATTTATAACACTGTACCTCTTTCAGCACAGATAGAAAAAAATGATTTTGACTCTGCTAATTTCCTCTTAGCTTACTTTACAAACGAGGACAGCGATAGGTGTAAAGAGGTAATTTTGTCGCTTAAAAACCGCGTTTCGCCCGAGTGCAGCGAGGGATTTACCCGCGGACTTTATAAAAGCGGCGTAATTTAATAAAAAAATTTACAGAATTGTATTGAGAAAAGGCAAAATAAGGGTTATAATATAAAATGTATGTGTAGCATTATAAGGAGGAACAAAAAATGTTCAGTTTATTTAATATGTTTTCAAAGGACATCGGTATCGACCTTGGTACCGCAAATACCCTTGTCTATATGAGAGGCAAAGGTATCATTATGCGCGAGCCCTCGGTTGTTGCTAAGGATGTCAAGAATAATACCGTTAAGTTTGTCGGTAGAGAGGCGAAAGAGGTTATCGGTAGAACCCCCGGTTCGATCGTTGCAGTAAGTCCTCTTAAGGACGGCGTCATTTCTGACTTTGCCATCGCCGCAACAATGCTCAAGATCTTTATCTCAAAGGTTATCGGAAACTCGGTTTTCAGCCGCCCCAGAGTTGTCATCTGCATCCCCTCGGGCGTTACTGAGGTTGAAAAGAGAGCTGTTAAGGATGCCGCATATAAAGCAGGCGCAAAGCAGGTTAACGTTATTGAGGAGCCTATGGCAGCCGCAATCGGCGCAGGTCTTCCCATTTCTGAGCCTGTCGGCAGTATGGTCGTTGACATCGGCGGCGGAACCTGTGAGGTTGCTGTTATCTCTCTCGGCGGTATCGTTACTTCCCAGTCGGTAAGAATTGCAGGCGACCAGTTTGACCTTGCTATCATCAGTTACATCAAAAAGAAATATAATCTTCTTATCGGTGAAAGAACTGCCGAGGCAATCAAGATAGAGATAGGCTCTGCCTATCCTTACGAGAATGAGGGAACAATGGTTATTAAGGGCAGAAACTTAGTTGACGGTCTGCCTAAAAATATCACAATTGAGGCTTCTGAGGTAAGAGAGGCTCTCTCGGATTCTCTTGCGCTTATTGTTGACGCTATTAAGTCAACCCTTGAGAACACTCCCCCTGAGCTTTCTGCCGATATTATTGATAACGGCATTACCTTAACAGGCGGCGG
>CAZDSQ010000048.1:0-13286 GCA_964508295.1 uncultured Oscillospiraceae bacterium
TATTATGACACTTTCAAACCGAAAGTGTCTTTTTGTTATATAAAAAACGGAGACTGCTTCTTTACGAAGTGTCTCCGTTCGGGAGCTTTTTTCTTTGTGCTGCATTTATTGCGCTTTTATTTTAGCTTGCGACCGAAAGCCGCACCTACAGTTTAACATAAATGTTTCGTTTTTACTGTAGGGAATGACCTATGTGTCATTCCGTTATATTGCGATTTACGTTTCGGAACGGCACATAGGCCATTCCCTACAATTTTTTATAAAACTTTTTTATCTTAATAGCTCTTTTATGATATCGCAGGAATAGAGGGAAGAGGCATTAACAAACTTGTCAAAGGAAACGTCGGCACCCTCGTCGGCACAGTCTGAAATAACCCTTATAACCGCGCAGGGAACACCTGCCTCAAAGCAGGCCTGAGCCACCGCCGCGCCCTCCATTTCAACGCATTGCACGTTCTCGATTTTTTCCTTTATCCAGGCCTTTCTTGCGCTGTCGCTAATAAACTGATCGCCCGATGCGATAATTCCCGTATGTACGGCGGGGGCAGTTACGCCAATCTCCCTAAAAAAGTCGCAAAGCTCGGCGCTTTTTTCGCTCTCGCAAAAGCTTTTAGCTGCATCCAGACACTTTTCAGACAGCGCCTTGTCGCAGGGGATGTTTGAAATGTTAATGAGCGGAATTCTGAAAATATCATTGTCGGCAAGATAAAAATCGTGCTGCACGCAACCCTCGCCGATAACTATGTCGCCAATCTTAACGTTATCTCCAAGTCCGCCTGCAATTCCGCAGAAAACAACGGCGTCAACCTTGAATTTCTCAATTAAAATTGCAGTTGTAAATGCGGCGGCAACCTTGCCTATTCGCGAAACTACCGCAACAACGCCTTTGCCGCAGATTTCGCCAGAGATAAAATCTCTGCCGTAAATAGAGCGGGTAGAGGCGTTTTTTATTTCCTTTTCAAGTATCCCAAATTCCTCGGGCATTGCACAAATAAGTCCGTATGTCATAATATCCTCCGCAAATTAAACACAGATGTAATCCTTTATCTTCTCAAAGGTCGCATCTCCGATTCCTTTAACATTTTTAATCTCAGAAATATCCTTAAACTCGCCGTTTGCAATTCTGTGAGCTACTATCTCCAAAGCCTTGCTCTCGCCAATGTTTTTAAGCGTGCAGAGCGTTTCGATGTCCGCCGTGTTAATGTTGACCTTGCCGTTTTTGTACTGCGACACCGCACTTGACGAAACTTTGTCTGCACTTACGGTGTAGCTACTGTCAATCGGCACAAGAGCCTTTTGATAATACAAAACGCATCCTGCTATGCTCAAAACTGCAATAACCGCGAGAATTATGAAACTGAAATCAAAAGATTTCTGTTTTGAATCCTTAAAAACTTTTTCCTTAGGTTTTGCGCTGTTTGGCAGACAATGCTCGCTTTTTAAAAATGTGTCAAATGAAATTTTGTCGTCGTTCATATTTTAACTTTCTGTCATTTTGATAAGCTCGGCCTCTGTTATAACGGGTATGCCAAGCTCGTTTGCCTTTGTGAGTTTAGAACCTGCTTCTTCTCCCGCAACAACGTAGGAGGTTTTTTTGGAAACGCTGCCGCTTACCTTGCCGCCTAAGTTTTTGATTATCTCAGAAGCTTCGTCGCGGGTGTAGGTGGGTAGTGTACCTGTCAGAACAAAGGTGAGGCCTAAGAACTTAGAGCCTTTCTCTTTAGCCGACTGTGTCATATTAACTCCCGCATTTTTAAGCGACTCTATAAGATGAACAGACTGCTCCTCGCTAAAGAACTGAATAATGCTCTTTGCCATCTCCTCACCAACGCCGTCGATAGAGCAAAGTGTGTCAACGTCAGCCACCATAATCTCGTTAATGGTGTTAAGCCTCTCAGAGATAAGCTCGGCAACCTTTTCGCCGATGTGCCTTATTCCTAAAGCAGTCAGAACATTTGAAAGTTCTCTTGATTTTGATGCGGAAATGGCATTTATGAGGTTTTGCGCCGATTTCTTTCCGAGACCCTCAATGTTTTCAAGCTGCTCGGGAACGAGGGTGTATAAATCAGCCGCAGATGCGATAAGCTTATTTTCAATTAAGGTGTCAACAATAGCTGGACCAAGCCCGTCAATGTCCATAGCCGCCTTTGAGGCAAAGTGAATGATGTTTCTCGAAAGCTGGGCGGGGCATTCGGGGTTTATGCAACGGATGACCGCCTCGTCCTCGCTTTTGAAAACGGCGCTGTTGCAGGAAGGACAAACCGAGGGAATAAAATACGGCTCGCTTTTATCTGCGTGTTCTTTGCTGTAAAGCACTTCGGGAATTATCTCTCCCGCCTTGCGAACAACGATGGTATCGCCGATTCTTATGTCCTTTTCGGTTATGAAATCCTGATTGTGCAAAACCGCCCTCGAAACGCTTGTTCCCGCAAGCATAATGGGGTCAAAAACAGCGGTGGGGGTGAGGGCGCCCGTTCTGCCAACATTTATTTCAATCTCTCGCAGTACAGTTTCTTTTTCCTCGGGCGGATATTTAAAGGCAACCGCCCAGCGAGGATATTTAGCCGTTGCGCCAAGCGCCTCACGGTCTGTTAAGTTATTTACCTTTACAACCGCTCCGTCGATGTCAAAGGAGTATTTTCCGCGGTTTTCGCCGATTTTTTCGATTTCGGATATAACATCCTCTATGTTTTGGTAGGTGTTGTAGGACGGGGTAACGGGGAAACCAAGCGAAGCGAGAAAATCAAGACCGCCGCTGTGGGTGTCTGTTTCTTTACCCTCAATTTGCTGAATATTGAAAATAAAAACAGACAAACGGCGCTCGCGTGTAATCTCTGAGTTCTTTTGCCTGAGCGACCCTGCCGCCGCATTTCTCGGGTTTTTAAAGGGCTTTTCGCCGTTTTCTTCCTGTTTTTCTACTATAGAATAGAAAACCTCAGTCGGCATATAAACCTCGCCGCGCACCTCTAAAAAAGGCGGCGCCTCGGGCAAAGACTTGGGAATAGAGGTTATTGTCATAAGGTTTGCGGTAACATCCTCGCCGACAAAGCCGTTGCCTCGGGTCGAGCCGCGCACAAACTTTCCGTTCTGGTATTCGAGCGAAACCGAAAGTCCGTCAATTTTCGGCTCAACAACATAAACAGGGTTTGTTATTGTTTCCCGCACCTTTCGGTCAAAATCCCTTATGTCCTCAAAGCTGAAAACGTCCCTAAGGCTTCCCATCTGCACCCTGTGCTCAACAGGGGCAAAAAGTCCTTCAGAAAATGTTCCTCCAACGTGCTGAGTAGGGGAGGAGCCAGATACAAAATCGGGGTTTTCGGCCTCGATCTTTTTAAGGCGCTGCATCAGCATATCGTATTCATAGTCGCTGATCTCGGGGGCATCGTTGTCGTAATACAAACGGTTGTGCCGCTCGATCTCTGCTATAAGGCTCTGATACTCACTAAAAAGCTTGTCTTTACCGCTCATAATAACCTCACAAATACTTTAATACCTATATTTTAACACATTTATTTTTATAATACCACATTTTTTTGCTTAAAGTTGGAAGAATTGTTTATTTTTGTTGCTCTGTGCATAATTTTGTGCTATAATGTAACGTGATATATTATTATTTGGAAAGGGGAGTGTGGCTCTGTGAGATTTAAAAAATGGAAAATTTCAGATGCTAAGGATTTTTCGCAGCTTCAGCAGAAATATTCTGTCTGTTCTCTTGCCGCAAAGGTAGCCGCCGCAAGAAAAAACACCCTTTCTGATAAAGAGCTTTTCCAAAAAAGCGATAGCATTTATTCGCCCTTTGAGCTAAAGGATATGGATAGGGCGGTAGATAGAATAAACGAGGCAATTGATAGCGGTGAAAAGATAACCGTTTACGGCGACTATGATGCTGATGGTGTTACCGCCACAGTCATTCTGTATTCATATCTGGAAGCGATGGGTGCAGATGTCGGCTACTACATTCCCAGCAGAGAGTCCGAGGGTTATGGACTCAACTCTGATGCCATACAAAGCCTTGCTGATGATGGAACGCAGCTTATAGTAACCGTCGATAACGGCATTGCGGCAGTAGAAGAAATAGAGCTTGCCAAAAGCCTTGGGGTAGACGTTGTTGTAACCGATCACCATATGCCCCAAAGCACCTTGCCCGACTGCATTATCGTTGACCCGCACAGAGAGGATTGCGAAAGTAAATTTAAGGATATATGCGGCGCCTTTGTTGCATTTAAGCTTGTCGCGGCGCTTGACGGCGGAGATTATGACGGCGCCTTTGAGCAGTACGCCGAGCTTGTCGCAACAGCGACCCTTGCCGACGTTGTTCCACTCGTTGACGAAAACAGAACGATAGTCCGACTTGGTCTTGAAAAGATGCGTGAGACCGACAATTTGGGACTTCGCGCTCTTATGTCCGCCGCCTTTTCTGAGGACAGCGTAATCGACTCGACCTCGGTAACCTTCGGTATCGTTCCCCGTATAAATGCCGCAGGAAGAATGGGTGACGCTAAAAGGGCGGCAGAGCTTCTTTTGTGCGATGATGAAGAACTCGCAGAGCAGCTTTGCGAGGAGATCTGCGCCGAAAACAATAAAAGAAAAAGCATTGAGGCTGATATTCTCGACGAAATAAAAAAGATGGCTGATAGAGAGCCAGAGCTTCTTAGCGGCAGAGTTGTTGTGGTCTGCGGCGAGGGCTGGCACCACGGAGTGCTTGGTATAGTTGCCTCAAAGCTTGTTGAAATGACAGGCAAGCCTGCCCTTGTCCTTTCGAGTGATGGCGAGAGCGCAACCGGCTCGGGACGAAGTGTTGACGGTTTTTCGCTCTTTGATGCTATGAGTTCCTGCAGCGGTTTGTTTGAGAGATTTGGCGGGCATAGCCTCGCCGTCGGCGTAACGCTCGATATTGACAAGGTCTCTGTTTTAAGGCAAAAGATAAACGAGTATGCACAGCGGCATTATGCCTATATGCCGCAAAATGTTATAGAGGCAGATGCGGTAATTTCTCCCGCTGAGATCTCCTTGCACTCGGTTAAAGAACTCTCTAATTTTGAGCCGTTTGGTAAGGACAATTCAAGCCCTGCCTTTGCGCTGTTAAATTTGACCCTTAGCAAGCTTGCTTCAATAGGAAACGGCAAGCACACAAGGCTCTCGCTCTGTGACGGCACGTATTCCTTTACTGCGCTTTATTTCGGCGTTACCGCGAATGAGCTTAGATTCTTTGAGGGCAGGCAGATCGACATTATTGCCCGCCTCAAAACCAGCGTGTATGCAGGTGAGGAATCTGTTACCGTTCAGGTCGTAGATTTAAGGCCGAGCGGCATAAATGACGAGCTTTTCTTTAAGGAAAAGCAGCTTTTTGAAATTGCCCAGCGAGGCGAAAACCTTTCAGAAAAGCAGGCGCGCTACCTTATGCCGAGCCGTGAGGAAGCGGTAGGCGTTTACAAGTTTGCACGGCAGCTTGCAGGCGCGAGTGTCGATGCCGATGTTATCTGGTGGCTTTTTGGCGGCAAGATAAACAGAGCAAGGCTCTCGGCGGTTTTGGAGGCATTTAGTCAGAACGAGTTTATTAAAATACAAAACGGACAGCTTTTTGTAACAAATGGTCAGCAGAAAAGAGACCTGTTTGACTGCCCGATCTTAAAGCACATTTCGGGATATTTGCAGAGCTGAAGGAGCAAAATAGTTTTATGAAAGAATTGTACGATAGGCTGACGCAGGCCATTGAGCGCAACAGCAAAAACTTAAATAAAGATGTAATAATGGATGCGCTCGCTTTTGCCGAGAGTGCTCACGACGGTCAAAAGCGCAAATCGGGCGAGCCGTATATAATACACCCCGTTGCTACTGCCATAATCTTGATAGATATGGGTATGGACACCGAAACCATTGTCGCCGCCCTGCTTCACGATGTCGTTGAAGACACCGAGGTAGAGCTTGATGTGGTGCGCCAGAAATTCGGTGCGGACGTTGCCGCACTTGTTGACGGTGTTACAAAGCTCGGCCTTTTGCCGCTTACAAGCCGTGAGGAGCAGCAGGCTGAGAACGTCAGAAAAATGCTGCTTGCAATGTCGCAGGATATCCGTGTTGTTGTTATTAAGCTTGCCGATAGGCTTCACAATATGAGAACTATCGACTATGTGGGCGAGCAGAAGCAGCGAGATAAATCCCTCGAAACTATGGAAGTCTATGCTCCCATTGCGCATAGACTCGGTATCCGCGCCGTTAAAGAGGAACTTGAGGACCTTTCATTAAAGCATCTTGACCCCATCGGCTATCAGCAGATAGAGGAAAAGCTGGTCGGTCAAAAGGAAGAGCGACAAGAGTTTCTTGACAGAATTAAGGAGCGCATCAAAGAGCGCCTCGGGAACGACGAAAATGTTGTCGTTGAGGGACGAGTCAAGAGCGTTTACGGCATTTATCGTAAGGTCTTTATGCAGGGTAAGGCCTTTGAGGAGATATTTGATATTTATGCCGTTCGAGTTATTGTTGATAGCGTAACAGACTGTTACAATGTTCTCGGAATCATTCACGATATGTTTCGTCCTATCCCCAATAGGTTTAAGGACTATATATCAACCCCCAAAGCAAATATGTATCAGTCGCTGCATACCACCGTTATCGACAAAGAGGGAATACCCTTTGAGGTGCAGATAAGAACATGGGATATGCACCACACCGCTGAGTATGGAATTGCGGCTCACTGGAAATATAAGCATGGAGTAAGCGGCAAGGATAAGCTCGAAGAGCGTCTTGTATGGGTCCGCCAGCTCTTAGAAGCCCAAAAGGAGAGCGAGGACGTTGAGGAGATAGTTCGAAGCATAAAGAGCGATATCGCTCCCGAAGAGGTCTTTGTCTTTACACCTAAGGGCGACGTTATAAGCCTGCCTGCAGGTGCTTGTGTTATTGACTTTGCTTATGCCATTCACACCGCTGTCGGTAACAGTATGGTCAGCGCAAAGGCGGACGGTAAGATAGTTCCGCTTGATTATAAGGTCAAAACGGGCGAAATCGTTGAGATCATAACATCTAAAGGCAAGGGTCCCAGCCGAGATTGGATAAAGCTCGTTGTAACCAGCGAAGCGAGAAATAAGATACGCAACTGGTTTAAAAAGGAGTTCCGCGAGGAAAATATCGAGCAGGGTAAAATTGAGCTTGAAGCGGAGTTTCGCAGAAATCTTATCAGCATTAAGCCTGAGCTTAAGGACGAGTTTATTTTAGATATTGCCAAAAGGCATCATTACGATAACCTTGAGGATTTCTATGCCGCTATAGGATATGGCGGAATACTTATTTCACGCATTATGCCAAGGGTCAAAGAGGCCTATAATAAAGCCGTTAAAGAGGCAAAGGCGGCAAGTAAGGCGTTTTCTATTGAGGATGTTGTCAGCGAAAATCAAAGCAGAAAACAGAGCGGCGGCGTAATAGTTGAGGGGCTTGATAACTGCCTTGTAAAGTTTGCAAAATGCTGCAGCCCTCTGCCCGGTGATGAGGTTGTCGGATTTATTACAAGGGGTAGCGGAGTTTCTGTGCATAAGGCAGACTGCGTAAATGCTAAAAACGGAATGAAACACGATAGCGCCCGATGGGTAAGGGTAATTTGGGCAGATGCTAATAGAAAGAGCAGTTATGATGTTTCCTTGCATATCTGGGCAAACACAAGACCCAACCTGCTGCTTGATATAAGTGCGCAGTTTTCAACTATGCGAGTTCCCATTCATAGCATAAGCGCTAAGGACACTAAGGACGGCAGGAGCTTTTTCTGGCTCTCTATAAGCACCGAGGGAACAGAGCACCTTAAATCTATTATTGACAGACTAACAAAAATTCCCGGTATTAACAGCGTAGAAAGGGCAATAAACTGATGATAGCACTAATTCAGAGAACAGACGGCGCAAATGTAAAGGTAGATGGCAAAATTGTCGGCGAGATAGATGGCGGACTTGCAGTTTTCCTCGGCGTATTAGAAAAGGACACCGAGGCAGAGTGTGATTTTCTGGCTCGGAAAATCGCAAATCTGCGCATTTTCTGCGACGAAAATGATAAAATGAACCTTTCGCTCTTAGACGTTGGCGGCTCGGTGCTTGCTATCTCTAATTTCACCCTCTGCGCAAATGCGCGAAAGGGCAATCGCCCGTCTTATGATGAGGCTATGCGCCCTGAGGGAGCAAATAGGCTATATGAGCGCTTTTGCGAGAAATTACGTGAAAACGGCATCGGCAAGGTTGAAAAAGGCGTTTTTGGTGCCGAAATGAAGGTGCTCGTTTCTAATGACGGACCTATCTCAATAGCTCTCGATACCGACAAGATTATGCCTAAAAATGAGGATAAAAATGAATATTAAAACTCTTAAAATGGGAAAGCTCGATAATAACACCTATATCGCTATTACCCAAAAGGACAACGCCGTTGTTATTGATCCGAGTATGGACTTTTCTAAAATCGAAAAGGCAATAGACGAGCTTGGTGTGACTGTAAAGTATATATTCTTTACACACGGACACTACGACCACACCGCCTCAGCTTACGATCTGGTAGAAAAAACAGGCGCAAAACTTGTAATTCATAGTCGCGACGCTGAGATGCTCTATGATTTTAACAAGAGCCTTGCCTTTATGTTCTCAAATCACCCCAAAGAACTTCGCGCCGATATAACGGTTGAGGACGGCGATACCGTCACCCTTGACGAGCTTACCTTTGAGTTTATAAGCACTCCGGGGCACAGTAACGGCTGTGTTGTTATTGCCTGCGAGGATGTTATGTTTACGGGCGATACAGTTTTGGAGGGCGTAGTCGGCAGGACCGATCTTTACGGCAGTAACGATGCCCTTATGGTTCAGTCGGTCAGAAAGCTTGCCGCGATAGATAAAAATTACACACTATTGTGCGGCCACGGCGCACCGTCGACCCTTGATTTTGAAAAGAAGAACAACCCTTATTTTATTCATTACACATAAGGAAATAATATGCAGATCATTATAAACCGCCATAATTTCCGCTACGAGATGGAGAATATCGCAAGAATGTTCTTTCACTCGTCGTCTCTCGAGATAAAGTTTGATATTTTCGAGCCGATAGGGGACTATGTGCTGACAGAAATCAGAGATAATGAAATCGTAATAAAGGTGTCTGTTTTTGGCAAAACTGAGCAGAAAACCGCTCAGATCATCTCCCAAAACGAGAACGATACAGAGTGGCAGATGGCAGAAATGCTCTATGACTGTCTTTGCGCCATTTCGGGAAAAGAGCAGAAGTGGGGACTCTTAACGGGCGTGCGCCCCACAAGGTTAGTGCATAGAATGCTCGACGACGGAAAAAGCATAGCCGAAATCAGAGATAAGTTTATAAACGGATACAAGGTGAGTGAGGAAAAGTTCAGACTTCTCTGGCAAACTGCTATGGCAGAGCGCCCGATTATTTCTGCCTCACAACCGCAGGATTTCAGCCTTTATCTTTCCATTCCGTTCTGCCCGTCAAGGTGCAATTACTGCTCCTTTGTATCGGGTTCGGTAGAGAAAATGGGTAACCTTATCCCCGAGTATGTCGAGTGTCTTGCAAAGGAGATAGAGTACGCAGCAGAAATATCAAAAAAGGCGGGCTTGCGCCTTAAAACCGTCTATTTCGGCGGCGGAACACCCACAACTCTTTCTGCCACCCAGCTTGAGTTTCTTATGGGCAAGATCGAGTTCTGCTTTGACCTTTCGGAGATAAAAGAGTACACGGTCGAGGCGGGCAGACCCGATACCGTAACAGAGGAAAAGCTGCGCACCATTAAAAATATGGGCGCTGACAGAATAAGCATAAACCCTCAGACCTTTAACGATGAGGTCTTGAAAGCAATTGGAAGACGGCACACCACCGAGCAGACCTTGAAGGCCTACGAAACAGCACGGAAAATCGGCTTTAAAACAATAAATATGGACCTTATTGCAGGCCTTACGGGCGATAGCTTTGAGTCCTTCTGCCATTCGCTTGATACTGCGATAAATCTAAACCCCGAAAACATAACCCTGCACACCCTTACCGTAAAAAGAGCGGCGGAGCTTGCCGATGACAGCAAAAACACCTTTGAGATAGGCGAAACACCTGCAGAAAAGATGGTGGGCACTTCTTTTGAAAAGTTTTTTGCGGGCGGCTATACACCCTACTATATGTATAGGCAAAAGGGAACTCTCTCCAACCTCGAAAACGTCGGCTACTGCAAGGCGGGGCATGAGGGATATTATAATATCTATATAATGGACGAGGTGCAGAGCATCATCGCTCTCGGAGCGGGCGCCGTCACAAAGCTCAAAGCGCCAAATAGCGAGGAAATAAGCAGAATTTTCAATTATAAATATCCTCTTGAATATATCAAAGGCTTTGAAAATATAATAAACAGAAAAAGAGAGGTGCTAAGTTTCTTTGAAAAATATCCTTTTTAACGATAACGGAATTGTAACGGATAAGGCGATAAACAAAGCGGCTGAAAGCTCGCTTTCAGAGCTTGTTGCCTACTGCGAAAAAAGATATGATGACCAGATAAGCGCTCTTTCAGAGCTTCTTGTTGCATCAAAAGATTACAAGATAGTTTTGCTTGCGGGTCCTTCGGGCTCGGGGAAAACAACCACCGCGAGAAAGCTTTCCGAAAAGATAATTGCGGGCGGCAAAAATGCACTTTACATTTCGCTTGACGATTTCTTTTTGAATAGAGAGGATCTGCCGAGGCTCCCTAACGGCGAAACCGATTTTGAGTCGGTATACACCCTTGATATTGAAGAAATTCGTAAGTGCTTCTCTCTGCTTTTGACGGGTAAAAAAGCCTCTATCCCGTACTTTGATTTTACTACAGGAAGAAGAGCTCCCGACAAAGCTCGCGATTTTACAGCAGGCGAAAATGATATAATAATCGTCGAGGGACTTCACGCTATCAATCCCGAGCTCACAAACGGAATTGATGCATTCGGCGGCAAGGGCTTTTACAAGCTTTTTGTAAACCCCGACAGCCAGATATATAAAGAGGACGGCAGCAAGGCGCTCAAAAGAAGAACACTCAGAATGATGCGCCGTATGATAAGGGATTATTATTTCAGAGGCAGCAGCCTTGAAAACACCCTCAATATGTGGGAGGGGGTCTGCCGCGAGGAGATAAAGACCATTATTCCTTTCAAGGACACCGCTGATACAGTTGTGGATACCACCCATTTCTATGAGCCCTGCATTTACCATCACTATTTGATCCCCATCATCAAAAAATCGCAGATAAGCAATCCGAAGCATGCGCAAACCCTTAGCGAGCTTACTGCTTGTCTTGACGTTTTTTATGATGCTCCAAGCGAGATAGTTCCCGAAAATTCTATGATAAGGGAATTTATCGGCGAGGCGTAAGTTGCCTTTTAACTAAAAAAGAGGTATAATCAAATTATATAAACAGAAAGGATGCTGACAAATGAGTTTGTTTGAAGAGATCCGCGACACCGCTAAGGCGGCAATAGATATGACAGGCGACAAAGCCGAAGAAATAATCGAAAAGGGCAAAACCAAGCTTAAGATATATAAGCTTCGCCAAAGGCTAAAGGAGGCTTACGCCTATCTTGGTCTGCGAGTTTATATAAAGAACAAAAGGGGAGAGGCGCTCGAGAATGCCTTTGAGATGCAGCTTAAGGAGATCGACGCCATTCGTCAAGAGCTTTCTGAGCTTAAGGAGCAGGCCGACCTTATTAAGTATTACGAAAAGTGCAAAAATTGCGGTGCCTTTAACGATAAAGAGGATGAGTTTTGCCTAAGCTGCGGTAGTGCCTTAAAGCCGTTTCATAAAACGGTCTACTCGGTTAATTTTCAAGAGGATGAAAAAGACAAATAAGTGAGGTTATATACTTTGAAAAAAGATAAAACTCAAGGTCGCACAAGCCAGAGCTTTCTTGAGGGCGCGCTGATATTAGCGCTTGCAACCATTATCGTAAAGCTCATTGGCGCAGTCTTTAAAATACCCATCGGCAACCTTCTTAAAGAAGAGGGATTTGCTTATTTTAACGTCGCGTATCAGATGTTTACGCCGCTTTATTCGCTTGCTATGGCAGGGCTTCCTGTTGCTGTTGCACGAATGGTTTCGGAAAACGCAACACAGGGAAATTACCGCGACGTAAGAAAAATTTTGCGCATTTCAACTGCGGCGTTTACCGTAACAGGCGCAATAGGTAGCCTTATAATGATTTTGGGAGCGGGAATTTACGCTAACAAAATTGTTGAAACCCCCGCGGCATTTCTTTCGATAATCTGTCTTGCCCCTGCGGTTTTCTTTTGCTGTATGATGAGCTCAAGGCGCGGTTATTATGAGGGTCTTAAAAATATGTACCCAACCGCCATTTCGCAGGTTATCGAGGCAATGGTAAAGCTTGTTTTAGGATTGCTTTTATCGTGGCTTGTTATCTATATCGGAACAAATCAATTTACAAGCAGCGGCGTGGTGTTTGGAACTGCCTGCGATAGCGAAAAAGAGGCAATGTCTATCATTTACCCGTTTGCTTCGGCCGCCGCAATTCTGGGCATCACTCTAAGCACCGTGTTTGGCGCGGTGTATCTGCATTTGAGATACCATATAAAAGGGGACAGCATAACCCCTGAAATGCTCTCAAATGCGCCCGCCGCAAGAGGTGGCAAGGAAATTTTAAGGTCGCTTTTAGCAATTGCCATTCCAGTTTCGCTCGGAACACTTGCAACTACAATAACCTCGTTTATTGATTCGAGCTCAATAGTCAACCGTCTTAAAAACGTAATGGAAACCGACGGCCAGACCATTGTACAGATGTATTCGGGAATAACCGAGGTTGCAACCGATATACCCGATTTTATTTATGGTGCGTATTGCTATGCCATAAGCATATTTAACCTTGTTCCCAGCCTTACAACAACCTTTGCAATCAGCGCACTCCCTGCGGTAACTGCGGCATGGACGCTCAGAGATAAAGAAAAGACAAAGCAGAGCATCGAAACAGTTCTGAGAATAACCAGCCTTGTGGCTCTGCCCGCGGGAGTGGGAATGTCTGTTATGGCAAAACCTATTTTGCAAATTCTTTATCCCGATAGAGTGCTCGGCGTTGAAATTGCCGCTCCCGCTCTCACGCTGCTTGGAATTGCCGTTATATTCGTTGCGCTGCTTGCGCCTATTAACAGTATGCTTCAGGCTGTCGGCAGGGCAGATATTCCTGTAAAGCTTATGCTTGTCGGCGGCGCTATAAAGATTGTGACAAATTTTGTCCTTGTTTCAGTACCCGAAATAAACGTAAAGGGCGCCCCTGTGGGAACGTTGCTTTGCTATG
>CAZDSQ010000049.1:0-12836 GCA_964508295.1 uncultured Oscillospiraceae bacterium
ATGTAATCTATTATGACACTTTCAAACCGAAAGTGTCTTTTTATTATATAAAAACCGAGACTGCTTCTTTACGAAGTGTCTCCGTTCGGCAAGCCTTTTTTGTTGTTGAAATTTCAATTTATACCATCGGCATCATATTTATCGCTTTTTCCTGCGTTGCAGGCGTGGCATAGTGTGCGCAGGTTGCTTGGCTCTGTTTTTCCGCCTCTTGCGATAGGCACAATGTGGTCAACCTCAAGCGAAACGCCATCGCTTACGCTTGCTCCACAAAGCACACATTTGAAATTGTCGCGCTGCATAATATCGTATCTCATAGAGGGAGTTAATAAAGAGCGCTGGTACTGTGAGGTTTCGCGGTGTTTCTTTATTTCTTCGGCCTTTTTAATGAGGTCAAGTATATCGTTTTGCGAATAGTTAAATTCCTCTTCGTGATGACTCTGCCCCATAGGACTTGTGTATTCTTTTATAATACAAATCCTAACTTGTGTGGTAGGCAAAAGCATTTGCTTTCTAAAAGAGTCTTTTTCTACTTTTTCGCAAAATATGCGTTCTTTTTTCGATAGAGTTACCCAGTTATTTGCTGAAATCATATCTAATAGTGGGCATATCTTACTACAGTAGTTCTCATACATACGTTTGTTACTGTTTGCATTACTGATTTGCCTCTTAAAAAAGTAGATGTTTTCTTGTACGATTTCTAAAACGAATTTTTCTATATTTGCATATCGATAAGATGCAGGAGAGTGGCAGGATTTTACATAGGTAAACTTATTACTTATGTTATAAAAGTTAAAGCTTTGATTTAATTCAGAAAGCCTTTTTAAAGCCAAACTATTTGTTTCTACATACTTTTCCAACGCTTTTTTCGCTTTTCATTTCTAAATGTAATTAAAGTTGCTATTAAAATGCCAAAAAAATCAATGCGAAACCTGTTACCGAAATAATTATTAAAATATCATCTATTGTAGGGGTGTAAGTATATTCAAAGTTATTAATCATAAAACATTCCTCATAAATGTATTATAACCAAATGGTTATTGATAGTAATAGTATATAATAATTTGTGTTACTATGTCAATACCAAATGGTTATGAAAGCTGGTGGATATATGGACAGTTATTATCCTAGACTTAAAGATTTAAGAGAGGATAATGAGCTGACTCAGCAGCAGGTGGCACAGTATCTAAGTATGAAGCAACCGCAATACAGCCGATATGAGCGAGGGTTGCGAGATACTCCTACTGATGTTTTGATTCGCCTTGCAAAGCTTTATAAAACCACAACCGATTATATTCTGGGACTTACCGATAAACCTTAAATGTATAAGCAAAAGCGCTTTGAAACCTTGTGTTTCAAAGTGCTTTTATTTTGTCTTGAATATGCAAGGTTTTGCTGTAAATAATATTGGTAAGTAAATGAAAGCAAAACGGAGGATATAAAATGCTTAATAAAAAGGGCAGGACGGTGTTTTTTGAAAAGCCGCCCGTTATTCGTTCCTACGCCTCAGTTGTGGGCAAAAAGGAGGCAAACGGGCCGCTTAGGGAATATTTCGACGTTATATCAATGGATGCATTTATGGGGCAGAAAAGCTATGAAAAAGCCGAGGCGCAATTACAGAAAACTGCGGTTTCAAGAGCACTCTTAAAGGGCGAGATCACCGCCGAGCAGATAGACTACATTATGGGCGGCGACCTCTTAAATCAGTGCATCAGTTCGTCTTACGCCATAAGGGATTTCGGCATCCCATTCATTGGGCTTTACGGCGCCTGCTCGACCATGTCAGAGTCGCTGGCGCTCGCCTCGGTGCTTTGCGCCTGCGGGGCGGCTGAGCACTGTGCCGCCGTCAGCTCGTCGCATTTCTGCTCGGCCGAGCGCCAGTTCCGCTTTCCGCTAAACTACGGCGGACAGAGAACCCCTACGGCGCAGTGGACTGTAACGGGAGCGGGCTCGGTGGTCGTCAGCCGAGAGAGCGAAAAGAGCCTGCCTAAGATAAACGCCGTAACCTTTGGCAAGATCGAGGACCTCGGCATCACCGATATAAACAATATGGGCGCGGCAATGGCGCCCGCCGCGGCCTCTACCCTTGCCGCATTTCTTGAGGACAGCGGCACCAGCCCCGAGGATTACGATTTGATTTTAACGGGCGACCTTGGCATTTTGGGAAGTGACCTTTTGATAAGGCTGCTGATGGACAACGGCATAAACATCCGCACACAGCACAACGACTGCGGTAAGATAATCTACGACATCGAGCGGCAGGACGTTCACGCGGGCGGCTCGGGTTGCGGCTGCTGTGCCAGCGTTTTCTGCTCCAAGATAATGCAGGATATTTCGGCGGGAAAGCTCAAAAACGTTCTTCTGATGGCAACGGGTGCGCTTATGTCTACGTTAAGCGTTCAGCAGGGCGAGAGCATTCCTTCGGTCTCGCATCTTGTCCATATCTCGTGCGGGGAGGTGTAGTATGGAAATCTTTGAAAATGTAGTCAAGGCCTTTGTGGTCGGCGGGCTTTTCTGCGTCGTCGGTCAAATTTTAATCGACAAAACAAACCTCACCCCCGCGAGAATTTTGGTGGCCTATGTTGTGGCGGGTGTAATACTCGGCGGAATTGGAATATATGAACCGCTTGTAAAGTTTGCGGGAGCAGGCGCGAGCGTGCCGCTTACGGGATTTGGATACACTCTTTCAAAGGGCGTAAAAGATGCGGTTGACACACAGTTGCTCTGGGGAGCGCTCACGGGCGGACTTAAAGCTACCGCGGGCGGAATTACGGCGGCAATCATTTTCGGACTTATAATGGGAGTTATATTTAAATCAAAAGAAAAAAACAGCACCTGATTATCAGGTGCTGTTTTATAAAGCATAGCAAAGACAGGATTTAGCCGGCCTTGTTGAGCTTACAGATAAGAGCCGATTTCTTTCTTGCAGCGCAATTCTTGTGAAGAATCCCCTTGGCAGCGGCTTTGTCTATAGTTTTGATTGCTTGGTTAACAACTGCAGCTTTGTCAGCAGCATTGTCAGCAATAGAGGCCTCAGCCTTTTTAATCATGGTTTTGAGATTGGAGCGAACGGCCTTGTTGCGAAGATAATTGATCTCTGAAACAAGCACTCTCTTCTTAGCTGATTTAATGTTAGGCATCACTACACCTCCTTTAAAACAATCATTTTCGGCAGATAAAATTATTACCTGCACGGCAGTACAAGTTATCATATCATAAACTTTTGTAAAATGCAAGCATTTTTTGAAATTTTTTTAAAAAGGTGAAAAAACATGAATTACAGAACCGACCTTGCCTTAGAGCGCAGGGAGCTTATAGCTGACAGCGTTCCCGACGGCGTCGACTTCGAGGAAAATTTTTGCAACGGGGTTAAGATCACGAGAATTGAGATCAAAACTACCGAGGGTGCCGATGCAATAGGTAAGCCCAAGGGCCGTTACATCACCCTTGACCTGCCTAAACTTAAACCAAACCCCACCGAGTGCGAGAAGGAGATAGAGCTTATCGCAAAGGAGCTCTCGCCGCTTTTGCCAAAGGGCTGCGTGCTTGTGGCGGGGCTTGGAAACCATAATATAACCCCCGATGCAATAGGGCCTAAAACGGTTGAGTTTACCTTGTCTACAAGGCACGTTGCAGATACTATGCCGCAGTTTAATTTCAGACCCGTTGCAGCGGTTGCCCCCGGCGTTATGGGACAGACGGGCATCGAAACGGGCGACGTTATAAAAGGAATATGCGACAAGATTCACGCTGACTGCATTATAGCCGTAGACGCCCTCGCCTCCAAAAGCACCCACAGGCTTGGCAGTAGCGTTCAGATAAGCGACAGTGGAATTTGTCCAGGCTCGGGCGTGGGAAATGCTCGGCAGGAGCTTTCCGAGAAAACGCTCGGCGTTCCTGTTATTGCAATAGGTGTTCCAACCGTAGTTGACGCTCTTACAGTTGCCCTTGACGTAAATGACGGCGAGATAAAAGGGCAGAATTCAGACAATCTCAAGGGACTTATGGTAACCCCTCGGGAGATAGACTCGCTTATATTGTCGGTGTCGCGTGTTTTAGCTCTCGCAATAGGCAGGGCGCTGCAGCCCGACCTCTCGGTTTCCGACCTCTATTTTTTGACCCAGTGATAAAACACCCTTTGTCCTTCATATATATAAAGGTAGCAAAGGGAAGGGGATAAAAATGCGAGGAATAAGATTTAAGCTTTTTTTAACACTTTTAAAGAAAACCGCAAAGCCTGTTATTTCGGCAGGGCTTTGCTTCTGCTTGGTTAGCTTTTTAGCGGAATATTCGGGCGGCTTTTTTGAAAAATTATCTGTGATCTCTGCCGCCGCCGCAATGCCGCAGGGAAGCATCTCGGTTGCGGCAAAGTATTTTGCGGCAGAAACAGAAAGCGACAGCACCCAGAGCATAACCGCTGAGCCGATAGAAAAAGAGGAAAGCTCCTTGCAGGTAGAGAGTGAAGCCTCTTCGAGCCAAAGCACTTCAAGCAGCGCTCCTAAGGAAAAGCCTGCTGATGCGGGCAGTATTTCTGAGTACGCCTTTAAGGCATCGACAACTTCTTCCAAAATTATATGGCAGGGCGGCGCCGCTTTTTCAAACACAAGCGGCGTTTCAAACGCCGAGATACAGAAAATTTTAAAGCAGACCCCCGAAATAAAGCTCACTGAGGGTCAGCCGCAGGTGCTCATTTACCACACTCATTCAACAGAATCGTATGAGCTTGAGGATTTGGGGTACTATATAAGCGGAAGTTCAGCAAGAACAACTGACGAAAAATATAATATGCTCCGCGTTGGTGACGAGATAGTAAAGCAGCTTGAGGCGGCGGGAATAGAGGTTATTCACGACCGCTCGCTTTACGATTACCCCTCGTATAACGGAGCTTATAACCGAAGCGCCGCAACCGTTAAAAAATATCTTGAAAAGTATCCCTCGATAACGGTTACACTCGATATTCACCGAGATGCCATTGAGCAAAGCGGCGGGGTGAGGGTCAAACCCACCGCCGTTATAAACGGCAAAAAAGCGGCGCAGGTTATGATAATTGCGGGCGTTGACGACGGCACTATGGATTTTCCAAACTGGCAGGAAAATATGAAATTCGCATCTGTTTTGCAACAGCAGATGGAAACAAGCTACCCGGGGCTTACACGCGCGGCAATGGTCTGCCACAGAAGATATAATATGTACTTAACAACAAATTCACTTTTAATAGAGATGGGCGGTCACGCCAACACACTTGACGAGGCAGTCTACTCGGGAGAAATGCTGGGCAAATCACTTGTAGAGGTCTTAAAGGAGTACGGTAAAAATTGAGGAAATTAAAAAAGCGCTCGCTTAAACTGTTTTTTGCATCGGCGTTTGTAACTGCTCTTGTAATAGCCTTTGCTGCCGCTATGATTTTTGTCGAGACAAACACCAGCAAAACGGGTTTAAAGAGGGTTTCGACACCCTTTTCGGCGGGAGTTTCTGGACAGAAGGCTGAAGTTACAATAAATGACAGGGATTACGTTTTTTCGGTCAAACCGATTTTTGAGTTTTTTAAAAGCGATGCTTTGCCCGTGGTTCTCGGAGCGTGGCTTTTGCTTTGAAAAAAAGTTAAAAAAGCAGTTGCTTTTTTCTTAAAAAGTCCGTATAATTGACTATGTAATTGTTTGGCTCGGCATAAAGTAAAGAAAAGGGTAGCGGACTATGAAAAAAATAGGATTTGACAATGATAAATATCTAAAAATGCAATCCGAACACATTCGCCAGAGGATAGCAAAGTTTGACAACAAGCTTTATCTCGAATTTGGTGGAAAGCTCTTTGACGATTTTCACGCCGCCCGCGTACTGCCGGGTTTTGCCCCCGACAGTAAAATAAAAATGCTTATGGAGCTTTCGGATCAGGCCGAGATTGTTATCGTTATCTCTGCGGGAGATATCGAGAAAAACAAGATCCGCGGCGACCTTGGTATAACCTATGACCTTGACGTTTTGAGGCTTATCGACGCCTTCCGCGAAAGCGGACTTTACGTCGGTAGCGTTGTTATAACCCAGTATGCAGGCCAGTCTGTCGTTGACACCTTTAAAAAGAAGCTTGAAAGCCTTAATATTAAGGTTTATATTCATTACTGTATTGCAGGCTACCCCAGCAACGTTTCGCTTATTGTAAGTGATGAGGGCTACGGTAAAAATGATTATATTGAAACCGAGCGCCCGCTTGTTGTTATAACCGCCCCGGGTCCCGGAAGCGGAAAGATGGCAACCTGCTTATCTCAGCTTTATCACGATTATAAGAGAGGAATTAAGTCGGGCTACGCTAAGTTTGAAACCTTCCCGATCTGGAATTTGCCCTTAAAGCACCCTGTCAATCTTGCATACGAGGCGGCAACCGCTGACCTTAACGATGTTAATATGATCGACCCCTTCCATCTTGAATCTTACGGCGAAACCGCCGTAAACTATAACAGAGATGTTGAGATATTCCCCGTGCTTAATATTATTTTTGAAATGATTGCAGGCAAGAGCAACTATAACTCGCCCACGGATATGAGTGTTAAGATGGAGGGCACCTGATTTACCGATGATGAGGCTTGCTGCAGAGCCTCGCGCGAGGAGATAGTGCGCAGATATTATGCAACCCTTTGCGATCAGAGGCAGGGAAGAGTCGGTGCAGAAACTGTTTATAAAACCGAACTCTTAATGAATCAGGCTGTTGTTTGTGCAGAGGACAGAGTAACTGTAGGTGCAGCACTTCAAAAAGCAGAGCAAACAGGCGCCCCTGCCGCTGCAATAGAGCTTGCTGACGGAACTATCGTTACAGGCAAAACAACCTCTCTGCTAGGCGCATCTGCCGCAGCGCTTCTCAATGCGCTCAAGGTGCTTGCGGGAATTCACGATGATATTGACCTTATTTCGAGAATTATCATAGAGCCTATCCAGTCGCTCAAAACAGGCATTTTGGGAAATCACAACCCAAGGCTTCATGCCGACGAGGTGCTTATCGCCCTTGCCGTCAGCGCCGCCACAAACCCGACTGCCGAACGCGCCCTAAAGCAGACTGAAAAGCTGGAGGGTTGTGAGGTCCACTCAACCGTTATGCTCTCGGAGGTTGACAGAAACATTTTCCGTAAGCTTAAAATGAACCTGACCTGCGAGCCGCAGTACCAGACCAAGAAACTTTTCCATAAATAAGGCGAATTTTAACGCATATTGAACATAAACATAAAACGCTCTCTTTAAAAAGAGGGCGTTTTTATTTTGTGAAAATGTTTGTTTTAAACCGTAGGGGCACGACCTATATGTCGTGCCGCAAAAACGGAACGGCACGTAGGCCGTTCCCTACAAAATAAATTCAATGTTTGCGTTTATATACATAATATTGCTTTAAAAAACGGTACACGAAAAAAATTAAAATAAATTAAAAAATAAACAAAAAAGAGGTTGACAAGGCTTTCCAATTAGGATATAATGTTAAAATGTATCAAAATGGATTTTTGTGCCTTTAATGCCGTTTTTTGAGGCAAAAATTGCCCCAAAATTCGCCTTTTCAAAACCGCCGAAAAGCGTGAGAGAAAGCGGGTTTAAAGCGCAAAAAAATTCATCAAATCAGGATTTGTTTTTAATATACAGAACGGAGTGATGGAACTGATGGTGAATGTCAAGGAAACAAAGTTCGGAAAAATATCCCGAATGAACTTCCAGAAAATCAATGAAGTTCTCGATATGCCGAATTTGATCGAGGTCCAGAAGAATTCTTACAAATGGTTTCTCGAGGAAGGACTCAAAGAGGTATTTAACGAGGACTCCACAATCGTGGACTATAACGGAAATCTCGTTTTAGAGTTCATTGATTATCACTTTGACGACAAGACCAAATACAGCATTACAGAATGTAAGGCAAGAGATGCGACATATGCCATCCCCATGCGTGCCACTGTCCGCCTTTTAAATAAGGAGACGGGCGAGGTTAAGGAGCAGGAGGTCTTTATGGGCGAATTTCCGCTCATGACCGATAGCGGTACCTTTATCATCAATGGCGCAGAGCGTGTTATCGTTTCTCAGCTTGTGCGTTCACCCGGAATCTATTTCGGTATGGAACACGATAAGTCGGGTAAAAAGCTTTTCTCGGCAACCGTTATTCCTAACAGAGGCGCATGGCTTGAGTATGAGACCGATGTCAGTGACATTTTCTACGTCCGCATTGATAAAGAGAGAAAGATTCCTATTACCGTATTCATCAAGGCTCTCGGCCTTTCGAGTAGAGAGCAGATAATTGATGTTTTCGGTGAGGACGTCCGCATTCTTGAAACTCTCGGCCGTGACGAAACTGCTGACACAGACGAGGCTCTTAAAGAGGTTTACCGCCGTCTGCGTCCCGGTGAGCCCCCAACAGTTGAGAATGCTAAGAGCCACATCGCAGGTCTCTTCTTTGACAAGAGAAGATATGAGATCTCGAGAGTTGGCCGCTATAAGTATAATAAAAAGCTTGCTCTTGCTGCCCGTATCCGTGGCTGCACCTTAAATAGAGACGTTGTTAATCCCATTACAGGTGAGCTTATCGCCGAAAAGGGAACATTAGTTCGCGAGGAGCTTGCTAAGGAAATTGAGAATGCAGGTGTTTCTACTGTTTTCGTAAAGCACGAGCACGAGGACAGAGAGATCAAGGTGTTCTCCAACGGAATGGTTCGCCGCAGCATCGTTTGCGACTATATCCACATCACCGAGGATGAGCTTGAGGAGATGGGTATCAACGAGATGATCTATCTGCCCGTTTTCAAGGAGATCATCGAGGCTTCTTCTGACGAGGAGTACATCCGTGCTCAGCTTAAGGAGAGAGTGGACGAGCTGATTCCCAAGCACATTATTGTTGACGATATTTTCTCATCCATTAACTATCTTAACTGCCTTGCAGACAATATCGGTACTACAGACGACATCGACCACCTCGGCAACCGCCGTGTAAGAAGTGTCGGTGAGCTTCTGCAGAATCAGTTTAAGATCGGCTTCTCGAGAATGGAGAAGGTTATCCGTGATAAGATGACCATTCAGGCTCAGGATATGGAGACCCTGTCGCCTCAGTCGCTTATCAATATCCGTCCTATAGTTGCGGCTATTCGTGAGTTCTTTGGTTCATCTCCGCTTTCGCAGTTCATGGATCAGACCAACCCCCTCGCAGAGCTTACCCATAAGAGAAGACTTTCGGCCCTCGGCCCCGGCGGTCTTTCGAGAGACCGTGCAGGCTTCGAGGTTCGAGACGTTCACTATACCCACTATGGTAGAATGTGTCCTATCGAAACTCCTGAAGGTCCTAACATCGGACTTATTTCTTATCTTGCGGGATTTTCCAAGATAAATAAATATGGATTCATCGAAGCTCCTTACCGTAAGGTTGATAAGGAGACCGGCGTTGTAACGCAGGAGGTCGTTTATATGACCGCTGACGTTGAGGATGCTTACGTTGTCGCTCAGGCTAACGAGCCCCTCGATGAAAACGGCAGATTTGCCCGTCCCCGTGTTAACGCCAGAGTTCGTGACGAAATTGCAGAGGTCGACCGTGATAGAGTTGACTTTATGGATGTTTCGCCTAAGATGGTCGTTTCCATCGCGACCGCGATGATTCCGTTCCTTGAAAACGACGACGCAAACCGTGCTCTGATGGGTGCGAACATGCAGCGTCAGGCAGTTCCCCTTATGAAGACCCAGAATCCCATCGTTGGTACAGGTATGGAATACAAGGCTGCTGTTGACTCGGGTGTTACCGTTCTCGCTAAAGAGGACGGAACAGTTAAATCTGTTTCGGCTGATAAGGTCGTTATCGTTGATAAGGCAGGAGTGGAGCACGAGTATGAGCTTATCAAGTTCCTGCGCTCCAACCAAGGAACCTGTATCAACCAGAAGCCTATCGTTGACGCAGGCGAGGTTGTTAAGAAGGGTCAGGTTATTGCTGACGGTCCTGCAACCTGCAACGGCGAGATCAGCCTTGGTAAGAATATGCTCATCGGATTTATGACCTGGGAAGGTTATAACTACGAGGACGCTGTTCTCTTAAATGAAAGACTTGTCAGAGATGACCTGTTTACCTCAATTCACATTGAGGAATATGAGATCGACGCTCGTGATACCAAACTCGGACCCGAGGAGATCACCGCTGATATCCCCAACGTTTCCAACGACGCCAGAAAGGACCTTGACGAGCGCGGAATTATCCGTATCGGCGCAGAGGTTCACTCGGGCGATATCCTTGTCGGTAAGGTAACTCCTAAGGGAGAAACCGAGCTTACCGCTGAGGAAAGACTCCTTAGAGCTATCTTCGGCGAAAAGGCAAGAGAAGTCAGAGATACCTCTCTTAAGGTTCCTCACGGCGAATACGGTATTATCGTAGACGTTAAGGAGTTTACAAGAGAGAACAGTGATGAGCTCAGCCCCGGAGTTAACAAGGTCGTTCGCTGCTATATCGCTCAGAAGAGAAAGATCTCTGTCGGCGATAAGATGGCCGGACGTCACGGTAATAAGGGTGTTGTTTCCCGCATTCTTCCTCAGGAGGATATGCCCTTCCTGCCTGATGGTAGACCCCTTGATATCGTTCTTAACCCCCTCGGCGTTCCTTCCCGAATGAATATCGGTCAGGTTCTCGAGGTTCACCTCGGCAGAGCCGCAGCAGAGCTCGGCTGGAAGGTTATGACCCCTGTTTTTGACGGCGCACACGAGGAGGATATCCGCGAGTGCTTCAAGATGGCAGGTCTGCGAGAAGACGGAAAGACCATTCTTTACGATGGTAGAACCGGTGATCCCTTCGATAACCCTGTAACCGTTGGTTATATGTACTTCCTTAAACTGCATCACCTTGTTGATGATAAAATTCATGCCCGCTCAACCGGTCCTTACTCGCTCGTTACTCAGCAGCCTCTCGGAGGTAAAGCTCAGTTCGGCGGTCAGAGATTCGGTGAGATGGAGGTTTGGGCGCTCGAAGCATACGGCGCGGCTTACACGCTTCAGGAGATCCTTACCGTTAAGTCTGACGATATTACAGGTAGAACTAAGACCTACGAGGCGATCGTTAAGGGTCAGAATATTCCTACTCCGGGTATTCCCGAATCCTTCAAGGTTCTTATTAAAGAGCTTCAGTCGCTCGGTCTTGATGTTAAGGTTCTTGACAAAGAGGGCGAGGAGATCGATCTTAAGCAGAACTTTGACGATGATGATCTCAGCTTCGGCGCTATCGACAATGCTGTCGGCGACTATCGTGATGACGGCGCTTACGACGGAATGACCGTTGGCGAGCTTACCGACACCGAGCAGTTCGGCACAACAGGCGTCGATGAAGACGAGGATTATGACGCTGAGGACGAGGACTTCGGCGACGAAAACGAAGAGTTTGAGCAGGAATAAGACCTCTAATGAATAGAAAGAAGGGCGTATAATGGAATTTAATGTTTTTGACTCTATCAAAATAGGCCTTGCGTCACCGGACACTATTCGAGAGTGGTCATACGGTGAGGTAAAAAAGCCTGAAACTATAAATTACCGTACCTTAAAGCCTGAGCGTGACGGACTTTTCTGCGAAAGAATTTTTGGACCTACTAAGGACTGGGAATGTCACTGCGGAAAGTATAAGAGATTGCGCTATAAGGGTAAGGTCTGCGAGCGCTGCGGCGTTGAGATTACTCGCGCTAAGGTGCGTCGCGAAAGAATGGGACACATTGAGCTTGCTGCTCCTGTTTCTCATATCTGGTACTTTAAGGGAACTCCGTCGAGAATGGGTCTTATTCTCGACCTCTCCCCCCGCGTACTTGAAAAGGTTATCTACTTTGCTTCCTATATCGTAACCGATAAGGGCAAAACTCCCCTCGAAAAGTATCAGCTTTTAACCGAAAGCCAGTACAGAGAGTGGAAGGATAAATATGGTGATGCCTTTAAAGCCGAGATCGGCGCAGAGGCAATCAAGCATCTTCTGCAGGAGGTTGACCTTGAGGCCCTCTCGGCAGAGATCAAGGCTGAGATCTCCCGCATCAGCAACCAGAAGACCGGCGGACAGAAGAGCATTAAGCTCTTAAAGCGTCTTGAGGCTGTTGAGGCTTTCCGTAAGTCTAACAACCGCCCTGAGTGGATGATTATGGACGTTGTTCCCGTCATCCCTCCCGATATTCGTCCTATGGTTCAGCTCGATGGCGGCAGATTTGCCACCAGCGACTTAAACGACCTTTACAGAAGAGTTATCAACCGCAACAACCGTCTTAAAAAGCTTCTTGAATTAAACGCTCCTGATATCATTGTCAGAAACGAAAAGAGAATGCTTCAGGAGGCTGTTGATGCCCTTATTGACAACGGCAGACGCGGCCGTCCCGTAACAGGCCCCAGCAACAGACCTCTCCGCTCCCTTTCGGATATGCTTAAGGGTAAGCAGGGCCGATTCAGACAGAATCTTCTCGGTAAGCGTGTTGACTATTCGGGCCGTTCGGTTATCGTTGTCGGTCCTGAGCTTAAGATGTATCAGTGCGGTCTTCCTAAGGAAATGGCACTCGAGCTCTTTAAGCCCTTTGTTATGAAGCGCCTTGAGGATATCGGTGCTGCTGAAAATAATAAGAACGCTAAGAAGATGGTTGAGCGCGCTAATCCTAAGGTTTGGGATGCGCTTGAAACCGTTATCAAAAAGCACCCCGTGCTTCTTAACCGTGCTCCTACACTTCACAGACTCGGTATTCAGGCATTCGAGCCTGTACTTGTTGAGGGTAGAGCATTAAAGCTTCACCCACTGGTATGTACAGCTTATAACGCCGACTTTGACGGTGACCAGATGGCTGTTCACGTACCCCTTTCGGCTGAGGCTCAGGCTGAGGCAAGATTTTTGATGC
>CAZDSQ010000050.1:0-12442 GCA_964508295.1 uncultured Oscillospiraceae bacterium
CCGAAAACAGTTCCCTTATATGAAAGGATCTTAACATCCATATTCTCTTTTACAAACTTAAAGTTGTCGCCAAGAGTTTCTGCATTGATGGGAATCTGCTCATAGGTTTCCTGATCCATGAAATAATAGAGTTCGCCATCATTGTAGAGATACTGCATTTCTCTTCTCTCAACAAAAGCTGTAGGAAATTTTTCAGTAGGGTTAAAGGTTTTTTCAACAACCGCACCGCTGATAACGTTCTTGATCTTGGTTCTTACGAATGCTGCGCCTTTACCGGGTTTAACGTGCTGAAACTCGATAATCTGATATACGTTTCCATCCATATCGAATGTAACGCCGTTTCTGAATTCTCCTGCTGATACCATTAGGATAACCTCCAAATATACTTTTAATAATATACTAATATTCTATATTAAAAAAACATTTTTTGCAATAGTTTTTTACAATATAATCAAGGATTTCTTGCTTTTTGTAAGGTTTATTGAGCCTTTTTCGGTTACATACACCAAATCTTCAATTCTTACGCCGAATTTGCCCGGTAAATATATTCCCGGCTCAACCGACAAAATCATTCCCTCTTTTAAAACCGTATTGCATTTGGGTGAAAAATTCGGTGATTCGTGAATATCTAGTCCGACACTGTGTCCCAGAGCGTGTCCAAAATGTTGACCGTAACCGTAGGATTTTATAACATCGCGCGCGATTTCGTCTATTTCACAACAAGCTAATCCCTCTTTGATTTGCCCTATCGCCTTCTCCTGAGCCTCTAAAACGATGTTATAAACCTTTTTTTGCTCATCTGATACAGCGCCAAGTGCAACAGTACGGGTCATATCGCTTTTGTATCCGTTAAAATCAGCGCCGAAATCCATAGTAATAAGGTCGCCGTACTTTAATCTATAATCACTCGGAACACCGTGCGGCATTGATGTGTTTGCACCGCCGATAAAAATTATATCAAAGGAAACACCGTCAGCGCCGTGCAATCGCATATAAAATTCAAGGTCTAAAGCAAGCTCTTTTTCTGTTTTGCCCTCTTTAATTTTAGGAAGGATGTACTCAAATGCATCGTCTGTAATTTTTTGAGCAGTTTTAACAAGCTCAAGCTCTGTTCGATCTTTTACGCTACGCAGCTCACTTATAGCTTCGCCCACATCATAGCTTAAATCGAGAACTGCATTTTTTACTTCCCTTTTGAGCTTTTCGGCTACAGATACAGGCGTTTTATGGCTTTCAAGAACGTAAGACTTTATATTTTGCTCTGAAAAAATCTCAGCAATTTGCACATATAGTTCTTTTTGCAAAATAACTTTTATATCTTTAGTTACCGAGCGCTCTACAACCTCAATGTACCTAGAATCAATGATAAAATACGCTGAATTTTTAGTTACAACCAGCGTTCCTGCATCGTCGGTATTTACACCTGTCAAATATCTTTTATTGGTATTATCAAGAATAATTGCGGCGTCAACATTGGGTGCGAGAGAGTTTTTAAATCTTAACAAACGATTGTTATTCAAGCTTATTCACCGCTTTTCAGTTTCAAGTAATACTGCTTCATTTTAAGAGCATCGTCTGACTGGGTTCCTGCAGACTCACATATTATGGTAGGCGTAAGTCTTCTTTTTACAATTTGATTTATAAGGGGCTCGTAATCGGGACCAAACTGTGTATCATCAAAGGTTAAATGCTGCTTTTCTCCGCCCGCAGTATACTCAATTTTAGAGAAGTGTGAATGGAATATTTTAAGCCTATCGGCACCGAGCTTGTTTTCGATCTCATCAAGAATTAAAGCATATTCCTTATCGCCTTTTATTATGCCTAAATCTCTTGCATTAAGGTGTCCGAAATCAATGCAAGGAATCATTCTATCGTCGATTTTGCAAAGCTCCATAACCTCTGAAAGAGTTCCAAGCTGGTTAATTTTTCCCATAGTTTCAGGGCAGATATGAATGTGATTTAAGCCGCTTTCGTCAAGAGCTTTTCTTGCTTTTAAGAGAGTATCCTTTGCAAGCTCAAGAGCATATTCACGGGTTATTTTACTGCAAGAGCCGCTATGAACGATTATTCTGTCAGCGCCCATAGCATCGGCTGCTTTTGCGCTTTGCATTATATAATCAATGCTTTTATCGCGCTTTTCCTCCTCAACCGATGAAAGAGATATATAATACGGGGCGTGCAAAGAAAGACGGATGTTCATTTCCTTAGCGAGAGCGCCAAGCTCGTTTGCGACCTCAGTTTTTACATTGACTCCCCTACCGCATTGGTACTCAAAAGCGTCTAATCCTTTTTCCCGCATACATCTGGGGATATCAAGGGTGGTTTTATATCCGAGAACATTTAAGCTATCATCTCTACCGGCAGGACCGAAAAATGCGTTCATTTTATTCCCTCTTTCCTTTTAAAATAAGCCTTTCAAGCCATCTTTTAAATTTAAAGAATTTCGTTTTTTCAGGCTCCATAGGAGTTACAAGAACGGTTTTTACCCCTGAAAATTTACCAAACAAAACGTCGGTGAAAATTTGATCGCCTATAACAAGCATATTTTCTTTTGGGATTTCGGTAAGCTTAACTGCTTGCTTTGCCCCTTTTGACAGAGGTTTTTGTGCGTTAGAAACAAATTGAACCCCCAAATTATTTGCAAAAGCTGCAACTCTCGGCTCTGTATTATTGGAAATAATAACCAATTTTATTCCTGATTTTGACATTAAATCAAGCCATTTAACCGCATTCTGATGTGCCTCGGGATTGTCGTGGGTAGTTAATGTGTTATCAACATCAAGAAGCAGGCATTTTGTATTCTTTTCCTCTAAAAAAGATAGCGGAATATCCCATATCTTATCAAAAAAATAATCGGGCATAAAAAAGCTCATAATAATCACCGTAAATAATAATAATGAAAAAAGCGGGACAAGGCCCGCTTTATCCATACATGTTATGTTGAGACTTACTTAAACTTGCGTTTACGAGCAGCCTCAGACTTCTTCTTGCGCTTAACCGAAGGTTTTTCATAATGCTCGCGCTTACGAACCTCGGCAAAAACGCCGGAACGGGCACACTGCTTTTTGAAACGTCTTAATGCGTTATCTAAAGATTCGTTGTCCTTTAAACGAATTTCTGCCATAATGAATTTCCCTCCCCTCTACCTGTTGGCAGGGGTAATTTACGAATAATCAAACGTTACTCATAAACATTATTATACATCGTATTTTAAGCTGTGTCAATAGTTTTCCTTAGAAAAAACGATTATTTAACAACAATATTAACAAGTCTTCCGGGAACAACTATTTCTTTTACAACGGTTTTACCTTCAATTCCAGATGCTACCTTTTCAAGAGTGTATGCGGCTTTAAGCATATCGTCTTTAGATGCGTCTGCAGCAATCTTAAGCTTGTCGCGCAATTTGCCGTTAAGCTGAACGATGATCTCAATTACATCATCCTTGCACTTAGACTCGTCAAACTCGGGCCAAGCCTGCTGGTATACCCTGCCCTCAAAGCCAAGATTTGACCAGATTTCTTCGGTAATATGAGGTGCAAAGGGATTTAAGAGAATAAGTAAAGTTTTGTATTCTCCGCGGGTAATTACCTTTGTTTCGCCGATTTCGTTAAGCAGAGTCATCATTGCGGCAATAGCAGTGTTAAACTTCATTGCCTCAATATCGTCTCCAACCTTTTTAATTGTCTTGTAAATAGAGGATTCAAACTCTTTTCTATACTCACCGTCGATAACAATTTCCTGAAGATTCCATATCTTGTCAAGGAAACGCTTACAGCCTTTGATGCTTGAGGTGCTCCAGGGAGCAGCCTTTTCAAAGTCGCCGATAAACATTTCGTAAAGGCGCATTGTGTCAGCGCCGTAGTCATTTATAATATCATCGGGGTTAACAACGTTACCACGGGACTTACTCATTTTCTCGCCGTTTTCGCCCAGAATCATTCCGTGGCTTGTGCGCTTGGAATAAGGCTCAGCGGTGTTTACAACACCGATATCATAAAGGAACTTGTGCCAGAATCTTGAATAAAGCAGGTGGAGGGTTGTGTGCTCCATACCGCCGTTATACCAGTCAACAGGCATCCAATAATTAAGGGCTTCTTTTGCTGCAAGTACGCTTATGTTATCAGGATCGCAATAACGCAGGAAGTACCACGAAGAGCCTGCCCACTGAGGCATTGTGTCGGTCTCTCTCTTAGCAGGTCCTTTGCAGTGAGGACAGGTGGTGTTTACCCAATCCTCAATGGTTGCAAGAGGAGATTCACCATTATCGGTAGGCTCATAATGCTCAACCTCGGGCAGTTTTAATGGCAACTCGCTCTCGTCAAGAGGAACCCAGCCGCACTTTTCACAGTAGACCATAGGAATAGGCTCACCCCAATATCTCTGGCGCGAGAAGACCCAGTCCCTAAGCTTGAAGTTAACCTTTGGATAGCCCTTTTTCTCTTTTTCAAGCCACTCTACGATAGCCTTTTTAGCCTCTTCAACGCTCATACCGTTAAGGAAGCCTGAGTTTACCATAATTCCGGTCTGGCAATCGGTAAAGGCTTCTTTTTCAATATCTCCACCCGCTACAACTTCAATGATAGGCAGAGAAAACGCCTTTGCAAAGTCGTAGTCACGGGTGTCGTGAGCAGGAACGGCCATAATCGCGCCGGTTCCGTATGTCATTAAAACGTAGTCCGATACAAAAATGGGAATTTCCGTGTTATTTACAGGGTTTATAGCTGTAACGCCCGAAAGCTTTACACCTGTTTTATCCTTTACAAGCTCGGTTCTTTCAAAGTCAGACTTTCTTGCAGCTTCTGCGCGATAAGCCGTAACCTCATCAAAATTGCTTAAAAGTTCCTTCCACTTATCAATAAGAGAATGTTCTGGCGAAATAACCATATAGGTTGCGCCAAACAAGGTGTCGGGGCGGGTTGTATAGATTTTTAAGTTGTCCCCTGCTGTTGTTGCAAAGTCAACCTCTGCACCTACAGAGCGACCTATCCAGTTGATCTGAGAGGTCTTAACTCTCTCTATGTAGTTTACATCTGCAAGGTCATCAATAAGGCGCTGTGCATACTCGGTGATTTTGAGCATCCACTGCTCTTTATCCTTATGAATAACTTCGCTTCCGCAGCGCTCACAAACGCCGTTTACAACCTCTTCGTTTGCAAGAACGCACTTACAAGATGTACACCAGTTAACAGACATCTTCTTTTTATAAGCGAGACCCTTTTTGAAAAGCTGTAAGAAGATCCACTGAGTCCACTTATAGTAAGCGGGATCAGTTGTATTAACTTCCCTATCCCAATCAAAAGAGAAGCCGAGAGCCTTAAGCTGTCTTTTGAAGTTTGCAACGTTCTTTTCGGTTACAATTTCGGGGTGGATATGGTTCTTGATTGCGTAGTTTTCGGTAGGAAGACCGAAAGCATCCCATCCCATAGGATAAAGAACGTTATAGCCCTGAAGGCGCTTTTTTCTTGAGATTATATCAAGCGCTGTATATGAACGGGGATGACCAACGTGAAGACCCTGACCCGAAGGATACGGGAATTCTACAAGGCCAAAAAACTTCGGTTTTGAGTAGTCATTTGTCGCCGCAAAAGCCTTTTCATCGTCCCACACAGCTTGCCATTTCTTTTCAATTTCCTTAAAATTGTATTCCACTTAAGATTCCCCCTAATTATTTACGATATCAATTCGCTCGGCATCCATCCAAAGACGCTCAAGGTCATAAAACTTTCGTGTTTCTTCATAGAAAATGTGAACTATAACATTCTCGTAGTCCATAAGGATCCACATAGCTGATTGGTAGCCCTCAATGTTTTTAGGGGTTATCCCGTCTGCTTTAAGTTTTTCTTCTATCTCATCACAAAGTGATTTTGCGTGAACTGTGTTTTTGGCGGTCGCAATTACATAATAATCAGTTATCGAGGTTATTCCCGCAACCTTTAAAACCGAAACATTCTCGCCCTTTTTGCTGTCTATAAGCTTACCGATTGTTTTGGCTTTTTCAAGTGAATTCATTTAATCTATCAGTTCCTTTTTCATTTCATTTACTGCACAGTTATAGCAATCCAGAGTGTTTTGAGTAATTCTTCCGCCTCTTTTAAGAATAAACGGGATTATATATAAATAACACTCATAAATCGCTTTGTCAAGGCTTTTGTATGATATTTCTCTGATTGGAGCGCTATCCGGATAGTCTCTGTCCAAAGATGTTAAGTCGGCTACAAAAATTATTTTTTCCAAAACCGACATATTTCCTCTGCCGCAGGTATGGTATTTTACGGCAGAACATATCTCATCATCTGTAATGCCCCATTTTTCAGTTATATAACCGCTTGCGGCATATCCGTGCCAGATATTAGGCTCTTTTTTTTCAGTATCGCTAAGTATTATATCAAACTTATCTATGATTTTCAACTGTTCTTCTTTTGGAATTTCCTTGCAGGCATCGTGAACAAGTCCTGCAATAAGAGCTTTATCGGTGTCCTCGCCGTAAATTTCGGCAAGCTTTACTGCCTGATTTGCAACAGCAACGCAATGAGCAAACCGCTTTTCCGAAAGCATATCTTTTAATTCGTTCTTGATTATATTGATATCAGTCATTTTTGTACAAACCTTTTTGGTTAATATATTCCAACACCTTTTCGGGCAAGAGATCGTTTAAAACAGCACTATTCTTTATTTTTTCTCTAATTTCGGATGATGAGAGCACCAAAACCTCAGCATCTAAAATAATTGTATTTTTGTTCTCAGGGTCGATTTTTTTCTGATACTCTTTAAGAGCGTTAAACTCCCCTATCTCGCGCGGAGCCGTGCAAAGCGTGCACATAGAGAGGATTTTTTTATATTCCCTCCAACCTTCAAAGCACAAAAACATATCTCCGCCGACTATTAAATATAGCTCGTCGCTGGGATAAATCTTTTTTAAAGATGAAATTGTGTTGACAGTATAGCTTTTTCCGCTCATATTAAGCTCAATATCACTTATCTCTACAAAAGAATGGTCCTCAAAAGCGAGCTTGAGCATATTAACTCTGTCAAAGCTGCTTACCACGTTATCAGCAGCCTTATGCGGAGGAATGTTTGTGGGAATAACAATAATCTTATCAAGGCCAAGCTCCTTATGGTAAAGCTCAGCAAGATGGATATGTCCGTTATGAACAGGGTTAAATGTTCCTCCGAAAACTCCGATTTTCATTAGATCACCTTATTTCAGACACTTATCGTAGTTAGGTGTTTTAGGATTTCGGCGGAAAAGAACAAGCTTATTGCCTATAACCTGCACAGGCTCGCTGTTAGTTTGTCCCGCAAGCAGCTCAGCAACCTCTCTTGCGGTGTATTCGCAGTTTTCAAGAACCTTAATTTTAATCAGCTCTCTTGCAACAAGCGCATCCTCAACCTGCTTAATAAGGGTGTCGCTTATTCCGCCTTTTCCTACCTGCATAATTGTATCGATCTGATTTGCGCAGGCTCTCAAAGCTGCGCGCTGTTTACTTGTCAGCATATATATCTTCCTTACTTTAAATAACTCTTCAATTCTTCTACAAACTTTTTAAGTGCAACGCCTCTATGGCTTATCTCGTCCTTTTCAGCGTCGCTGATCTCGGCAAGACTTCTGTCATCAACCATAAAGATCGGGTCATAACCAAAGCCGTTTCCGCCCTTAGACTCGTAGCCCATTTTGCCCTCGCATCTTCCCTCGGTTTCGATTACATCTCCGTTGGGGAAAATGCAACAAATAGCACAAACATAACGAGCAGTTCTTTTTTCATCAGGAACGTCCTTGAGTCTGTCAAGAATTATCGCATTCTTTTCGGTATAAGGGGTATCCTCACCTAAGAAACGCGACGAATATATTCCGGGGCCGCCGTCAAAGGCATCAATGCAAATTCCCGAATCGTCCGCAATGGCAACGCAGTTTCCTACGCGGCTGACCGACTCAGCTTTTAATTTTGCGTTCTCAGCAAAGCTAGCTCCGTTTTCAACTACTTCAACATCAAGACCTGCATCTCTTTGGGATACAACTTCGACACCGAGAGGCTCTAAAATTCTTTTAAATTCGGTAACCTTATGGTTGTTATGTGTTGCAATTACAAATTTCAAAAAACTCACTCTCCAAAAATCGCCTCGGCAAACATTTCAGGGTCAAACTCCTGTAGATCGTCCGCCTGCTCGCCTACGCCGATATATCTTACGGGAATATCAAGCTCATTTTTAATGGAAATAACAACACCGCCCTTAGCAGTACCGTCAAGCTTGGTAAGAATAATACCCGAAATTCCCGCAGCTTCTTTAAAGATTTTGGCTTGGTTTACGGCATTTTGACCGGTTGTAGCATCAAGAACGAGCAGAACCTCGGTTTTAACCTCGCCCATTTCTCTTTGGATCACTCTTGAGATTTTGTTAAGCTCATCCATAAGGTTTTTCTTGTTGTGAAGTCTGCCTGCAGTATCGCAAAGAACAATATCATAATCCTTGGCTTTTGCCGACGAAATTGCATCGTAAACAACTGATGCAGGGTCAGCACCCTCAAACGATGTTACAATATCTGCGCCGCTTCTTTCAGCCCACATCGAAAGCTGCTCCACAGCCGCCGCTCTGAATGTATCAGCCGCAGCAAGAAGGACCTTTTTGCCCTCTTTGACGTAATTTGAGGCAAGTTTTCCGATAGTTGTGGTTTTTCCAACACCATTTACGCCGATTACAAGCACAACAGTCGGTTTCTGGCTTAAATCAAGCGGAACAAACTCACCAAGAATTTGGGAAATAATTGCTTTTATTTCGCTTTTTATCTCATGCGGGTCTTTTATGCCCTTTTCTTTTATTCTGACTCTGAGCTGAGCAATAATATTTTGAGATGTCGCTACGCCTATATCAGAAAGAATAAGCACCTCTTCAAGCTCGTCAAGCAGATCTTCGTCAACCTTCGTAAACGAATTGATGATACTGTCAATGGAGCTTCGCATACCTGCTCTGGTTTTAGCAAGACCACTCTTAATTTTCTCAAATAAACGCATTTTTTCACCTCTGACTATGTAAAGCAAAGTAGCTTTACAGCTTAATTATCGCTTTTAATACCAAGCTTACTCTCAACCTCGCTAAGATCCATTTCAAGAAGCTTAGAAACACCCTTTTCCTGCATGGTAATACCGTAAAGTCTGTCGGCTTCCTCCATACTACCGCGTCTATGAGTAATCATAATAAACTGGGTGTTATCACTTACTTTTCTAAGATATTTAGCATATTTCTGAACGTTAACCTCGTCAAGAGCTGCCTCGATCTCGTCAAGGAAGCAGAACGGAGCAGGCTTAACCTTGAGAATAGAGAGATAAATTGCAATAGCAATAAATGACTGCTCACCGCCAGAAAGCTCAACAAGGTTTTTAATTATCTTGCCCGGAGGCTGAACAAAAATTTCAATTCCCGATTCAAGAATGTTTTCGGGGTCTGTAAGATTAAGGGTTGCTTTACCGCCGCCGAATAACTCAACAAAAATCTTGGAGAAGTTATCGCGGATTTCAGAGAAGCTCTTGATAAACATATCCTTCATCTGAGCGGTAAGGTCATTGATAAGCTTAAGAATCTCTTCCCTTGACTTTTCAACGTCCTCAAGCTGAGCCTTTAAGAACTCATATCTCTCGGAAACCTCTTTATATTCCTCAATAGCATCAACGTTGATTGCACCGAGGGCTCTGATTTTTGATTTTAACTGGCTGAGTTGCGACTGAGCCTCGGTTATGCTCTCAATGGGCTCTGCAATAGCTTCTGCCTGAGCTCTGTCAAGCTCGTATTCGGTATAAAGCTTAAAGATAAGGTTATCATGCTCTTTCTGAATAGAAATTTGGCGTTCTTCAAGTCTTGTGATCTCACCTGTGAGCTTTTCTCTCTCATCAAACTGAGAACGCTCATTTTTACGAATTTCGTCGATTTTCTGCTCGCACTCGCCTCTCTTCTCGGTCATAAGTGCGATGGTCTGATCGCATTTTGCATTGGATTCAACAAGTGCAACTCTTGCGTTTTCAGCCTCGACAATTTTGTTTTTTAGCTCTTCATTTGCATTAACAAGCTCGTTTTTCTGCTGGTTAAGAGCTTCTGCACGCCTTGCGGCCTCTTCATTTTCAGCATTTAATCGCAGAATTTCAGAAGAAATAGTCTCAATATCCTTTTTAAGAGCAAGGATTTTAAATTTAAGGTCTGTGCTCTTTTGGGAAAGCTCTTCAGCCTTAACAGATGTATCTGTCTGCCCGCCGCTGAGCTCTGCAATTCTTGTTTCGGCGTTTTCTTTTGCCTTCTTGCTATCGACAAGCCTTGTTTCAAGCTCTCTTGCCTGAATATCAAGAGCAGTAATCTTACCTGCGCACTCCATTTTTTCAGCGTCAAGCTGGTCGAGCGCAGCTTCAATTTCTTCAATAGAAAGGTCAAGCCTTTTCTGCTCTGCAGAATACTTGATCTTATCCTCGGACAACACAGAAAGCTCTGCCTTTGCGCCAGATAGATATGCCTCTGCAGAAGAAAGCTGCTCGTTTACAGCGGCAAACTCTTCTTCAAACTGCTTAATCTGATTTTGGATATTTTCGTTCTCCTTGGAAAGCTTTTCAATCTCAAATTTTCTTGTAAGAACGCCGGTTTTTGATGCGGCGGAACCACCTGTCAGCGAGCCGCCTGCATTGATAACCTGTCCGTCAAGAGTAACTGCCTTAAAGCGATAGCCAAACTTCTTAGCAAGTGCTGTTGCATTGTCGAGATTATCTACAAAAGCAATTCTTCCAAGCAGCCACTTAACAATTTCAGCGTATTTAGCATCATATTTAACGATTTCATTACCTGCGCCGATAAAGCCATGGCAGTTAGAAAGTCCCTGCTCATTTAAGGTTTTGCCCTTGATGGTTTCAATGGGTAGGAAGGTTGCTCTACCTGCATTTTCTCTTTTAAGTGAATTGATCGCATTTTTTGCATTTTCTTCGGTTTCAACAACTATGTTCTGCATTGCAGCGCCAAGCGCAGTTTCGATAGCAAGAGCGTACTTTGCATCAACGGTAAGAATTTGCGAAACAGTTCCGACAATTCCCTTTAATGAACCCCTTTTTCCCTCAGAAACGACTCTTTTAACACTTCCTGAAAAACCTTCAAGGTTGTTTTCAAGCTCGGTTAAAAGCTTAATTCTGTGGTTATTATGCTCAAGGTTTCTTGTAGCGTCATCAATTTTCTTTTGAATTGCTTCTTTCTTGGAAACAACCGACTGATATTTAAGCTCGTAACCCTTAAGGGTGTTATTGATTTTATTAGCCTCATCCTCGCCCTTTTGCAGCACCGCACGGCAGGCGTGGCTTTCCTTTTGAAGCTCAGCAAGCTGCTCTTCCCTGCGCTCAATAGACTCCTCGATGGTTGCAATACGGCTTGAAAGCTCAGTTTTATTGTTGCCAAGAGCAGAAACTGCAACAGTATCTCTTGTAATCTGAATATTAAAAGAAACAAGGTCGGCTTGCAGTTTATCGAGTTCTGTTTTATAGTTTTCGGTAAGTCCTGTTAACTTTTCAAGTTCTAAATCAATTTGATTACTTTCTTCTTCAAGCTTTGCAAGTTCTTCCTCGGATTTCTTTACAGCCTCATTCTTTTCGTCCGACTGCGCAGAAAGAGCGCAACCGCTATCGCTAAGCTGGGCAAGCTCGCCTTCTAAAAGCGCAATTGTATCATTATTATGCAGAATATCGTTTTCGAAAACTGCTTTTTGCTGCTTAAGCTCAGCGTCCTTTTCTTCGTTTGTCTGCTTCTGAGCTCTCTGAGCCTCAATTTCAGCAAGGTAATTCTGCGAATCACGGTCAATCTGCTCAATAAAGGCATCAACCTTATCAAGAGTGTTCATAATATTTTCTCTTGAAGTGTTAAGAGCTGTCAGTTTATATTCAAGGTCGCGAAGTTTTTCTCCAGACTGCTCCAAGGTTTTAACCCAGAGAGAAACCTCGATCTTTCTCTTTTCGTCAGCAAGAACAAGATATTTCTTTGCCTTTTCTGACTGAATTCTAAGTGGCTCAACTCTGCCCTCAAGTTCGGCAAGAATGTCTTTAAGACGCAGAACGTTATCCTGCGCCTGCATAAGCCTTTTTTCTGCCTCGTTTTTACGGTAACGGAACTTAGATATTCCTGCCGCTTCCTCGAAGATCTCACGGCGGTCATCACTTTTAGCCGAAACAATGTCGGCAATTTTACCCTGACCAACGATAGAATATCCGTCACGTCCAAGACCTGTATCCATAAAAAGCTCACGGATATCCTTAAGACGAACAGCCTGGCGGTTTATCATATATTCACTTTCGCCGCTACGATAGTATTTTCTTGTAACGATGACCTCGTCACTGTCATATTTAAGGGTTTTATCAGTATTATCAAGTACAAGAGAAACCTCAGCAAAACCGAGAGATTTTCTGCTCTCAGTTCCCGAAAAAATAACGTC
>CAZDSQ010000051.1:0-12407 GCA_964508295.1 uncultured Oscillospiraceae bacterium
GCCTGAGAGATTCGGCGATAAACACCTTGCACCTTCGGCACCCGCGTGGATGGCGGGATTCTCCAGAGATTCCTCCACCTTCAGTCTCGAAATTCTAAAGGCTTCTACGAAATATGTATTTATGATACCACTGAATTATCCCTCTGTCAATAGAATTATGACCGAATTGTTAAAAAAACGACCAATTTAGCGGTATATAATCTGCAAATTCTCTTGATTACGGCGGGAAAATGTGTTAAACTAACCTTAATATCTCTGTTTGGAGGAAAACGAAGTGCTTGACATTAAATTTGTGAGGGAAAACCCTGAAATCGTTAAAGAAAACATTAAAAAGAAGTTTAAGGATGCAAAGCTTCCTTTGGTTGACAAGGCAATCGAGCTTGACGAGAAAAAGAGAGCCGCAATCAGCGAGGCGAGTGACCTTAGAGCTAACAGAAATAAGATAAGCCGTGAAATTGGCGCCCTTATGTCGCAGGGCAAAAAGGACGAGGCTATGAAGATGCGCGAGCTGGTTTCAACTCAGGCCGCCCGCCTTGCTGAGCTTGAAAAACTTGAGGCCGAGTTTGAAGCCGAGCTTAAAGAAGTTATGATGAAAATTCCTAATATTATAGACGAGTCTGTTCCTCTTGGCAAGAGCGACGAGGAAAACGTTGAGGTACAGCAGTACGGCGAGCAGACCAAGGTAGACTTTGAGATACCCTACCACACCGATATTATGGCTCGCTTTAACGGCATCGACAAGGAAGCCGCAGGAAAGGTAGCAGGCGAGGGCTTTTACTACCTTATGGGAGATATTGCAAGGCTTCACAGCGCAGTCCTCTCCTACGCGCGCGACTTTATGATAGACAAGGGCTTTACCTACTGCGTGCCGCCCTTTATGATAAGAAGCAACGTTGTAACAGGCGTTATGAGCTTTGAGGAAATGGACGCTATGATGTATAAGATCGAGGGTGAGGACCTTTATCTTATCGGCACCAGCGAGCATTCCATGATAGGCAAGTTTATCGACTCTATCACCCCTGAGTCTTCCCTGCCCCTTACATTAACCAGCTACTCTCCCTGCTTCAGAAAAGAAAAGGGAGCGCACGGCATCGAGGAGCGCGGAATTTACAGAATTCACCAGTTTGAAAAGCAGGAAATGATAGTTATCTGCAAGCCCGAGGAGAGTATGGACTGGTTTAACAAGATGTGGAGCTACTCTGTAGAGCTTTTCCGCTCGCTTGATATCCCCGTTCGCACCTTAGAGTGCTGCTCGGGAGACCTTGCTGACCTTAAGGTTAAGTCCTACGACGTTGAGGCCTGGAGTCCTAAACAGCAGAAGTACTTTGAGGTCTGCTCCTGCTCCAACCTTGGTGACGCTCAGGCAAGAAGGCTTGGCATCAGAGTTCGCGGTGAGGACGGCAGTAAGTACCTTGCTCACACCTTAAACAACACAGTTGTTGCTCCCCCGAGAATGTTAATTGCATTTTTGGAGAACAATCTTGAGTTTGACGGCGAGAAGTATAAGGTAAGAATTCCCGAGGCATTAAGAGCTTATATGGGCGGCAAGACCGAGATCTGCGAGAAATAAAACAAAAAGGACACCTGCGGGTGTCCTTTTTTATGGAAAATTAAAAGCTGAAAACTATTTTTAACGATTATTGACTTTAATTTGTAGGGCAGGCCTGCCCGCTTTAACAGATATAATCTTGTGGGAGGACCAAGGCCCTCCCCTACATTTTTAATTTGAATAGTTTTTAACAGTTTCCTTATAGGTCGAGATTATATCGCGCAGAAGGTCGAACTTTTCAAAATCGCTGTTGTAAACGATGTTTACCTCGCGCATCATACTGAAGTTCTCGATAGGCAGGGCGGCAATCTTGCCCTTTTTAAGCTCGTCAAGGCAGGCAGACTGCGGCAGAACCGAAACACCGAAGTTTCGGCGCACTAAGTCTTTGATGGTCGCAACGTTGTCGACCTCTAATATAACATTAAAATCGGCAATGTCCATATTGTTACTCTGCAGGTGCGAAACAAAGAGGTTTTGGGTGTTGGAGCTGGCAAGGCGCAGAATAAGATTTTCCTTTTTAATCTCGTCAACCGTAACAAGCCCCTTTTTAGCCAGCGGGTGACCGACTCTGGTAACGAGCATAAGGCAGTCGGTGTCAAGCAGGGTGTAGCGCAGAGAGCTGTCGTTGCTTCTGCCCTCAACTATGGCGAGGTCTATCTCAAAAGTTCTCAGCTTCTCATAAAGATTACTTATAGTGTCAGTAACCATTTTTATGTGAACGCCCTTGTGCTCCGAGGTGTACTTTGCCAGCGCCTCGGCAATGGGGTTACTCTCAGAGGTGTGGGTAATTCCGACCGAAAGCGATGAGACTCCCGACTTTTCCTTTTTGATAGCCGATTTCATATTCTCGTAAAGAGTGAACATTCTCTCGGCGTAATGCACAGCGATCTCGCCCTCGGGCGTTGTTAAAAGCTCATTATTTACCCTCTCAAATATCTTTACGTCAAGTTCCTCTTCAAGCTGTCGGATGTGCTGGCTGACTGCGGGCTGGGTAAGGCTCAGGTGTTTCGCTGCCTCGGTGTAGCTCTTGAGTTGTGCGACCTTTAAAAGTGACAGTATTTTTTGATTTAACATATTCTCACTCCATAATAAAAATTTATGGCACAGCGCTAAATTATAATTTGACATTATGCATAGTTTCTTGTAGTATATTATAAAATGATAAAAAAGTCAATAACGGCATCTGCAAAAAATGCGGAGGCGTTTTTTCTTTTTTAGACAAAACGAAGGAGAAAAGAAATGATTACATTTTTTGACAATTTCCTTAACAACATCACAATCATGCAAGAGGTTGAATTCTTTATAAGAATACTTGTTGCAGGCATCTGCGGCTCGTTTATCGGCCTTGAGCGCACCAGAAGATTTAAAGAGGCGGGAATAAGAACCCACATTCTTGTTGCCTGCGCATCGGCGCTTTTGATGGTCGTTTCAAAGTATGGCTTTGCCGACCTGCAGCTCGGCGGCGAGTTTCTTGCAGGAACAAAGGGCGCTGACCCTTCACGAGTAGCGGCGCAGATAATCTGCGGCATCGGTTTTCTTGGCGCAGGAGTTATATTTAAGCACGGTGCTTCGATCAGAGGGCTTACCACCGCCGCAGGTCTTTGGGCAACTTCGGGTATTGGTATTGCAATCGGTGCAGGAATGTATCTTGAAGGCATATTCGTAACACTTCTTGTTATATTCTCTCAGCTTATTATGCACAAGCTCACCCTTGGTAGAGATAGTGTTGAAACCATTTCGGTCAACGCGACGGTTAAAGACCCCGACCTGTTCAGAGAAAGCTTTGAGGCAAAGATGGCGGAAAAGGGCGCAAAGATTACATACGTTTCTATTGCAAAGAGTCCCAACCAGACCACTTCATATAAGATCACTCTTGTTCTTTCGAGAAAACAGAATTTGAGCGACATCGTGCTTGATACCGAGGGCGACCAGAACATCGTAATGTTCTCAGCATCCCCCGCAGGCGTAAACTAAGAAAAAAGGACACCCGCAGGTGTCCTTTTTATTTTTATTCTGCGTCCTCGTCTAATGTTTCGAGGAGAAAGGTTACGGGGCGAAATCCGTCGGAGCAGGAGAGCATTGCCGACTTTTTGTTTTTCATCCAGCCGTCAAAGAAATCCTCTGCACCGTAAGAAAGCGCCATAACGTAGTTTGAGAGTGTATCCCAAGCGCTGCAGCAAAAACCGTCGGGCTTCTTAAAGCCGTTTGCTACGAAAACCTTGCCGACCTGCATATCGCAGGCGTTCTCGATGGGGTTTTCGTACTTTGCCATCAGCTCGGGATATTCCGTCCTCGCCATAACCGTTATCTTAACCTTTTTCATATTATACTCCCGAATATGCCGCAAAGCCTGCGTCAACAGGGAGAACTACGCCTGTAATTGCAGAAGCCGAACGCTCGTCGCAGAGGAAAAGTGTTGCGCCGAGAAGCTCCTCACTATCAACAAATCGGTGAGTCGGTGTGCCGCCTAATATCTTTGCGCTTCTTGCGGTGGGCGTGCCGTCCTCGTTAAAGAGGAGGGCGCGGTTCTGAGCCGATACTAAGAAGCCAGGGGCAATAGCGTTGCAGCGGATGCCTGTGCCTGCAAAGTGGGTTGCGAGCCACTGTGTAAAGTTGGAGATGCCGGCTTTTGCCGCTGAGTAAGCGGGAATTTTGGTAAGGGGAGTGTAGGCGTTCATTGAGGAAATATTAAGTATACAGCCCTTGCCCTTCTTAACCATATCCTTTGCAAAAACCTGAGTGGGAAGAAGTGTGCCTTGGAAGTTAAGCTTGAAAACAAAGTCAACGCCGTCGGCCTCGAGGTCGAAAAAGCTCTTGCCGCCCTCTTTGGCCTCGTGGTGATACTCGTTGTCGGTGGTGGCTCTGGGATTGTTGCCACCCGCGCCGTTAACCAAAATGTCGCACTCGCCAAGGTCATTAAGAACTGCCTTGTGAACTTCCTCGAGAGCTGCAGGGTCAAGAACGTTTGCCTTGTATCCCTCGCAGATAAAGCCCTCGGCCTTAAGCTCGTCTGCTAAAGCTTTAACTGCATCTTCGTTAAGGTCAAGAGCCGCAACCTTGGCACCGCTCTGAGCAAAGGCTCTTGCCATAGAGCCGCAGATAAGTCCGCCCGCTCCCGTTACAACAACGACCTTGCCGCTGTAGTCGATATTTAAAGGTAAATTCAGCATTTTATTTTCCTCCCGTTAGTCCTCGATCTCGCCGCCGTTGGCTTCGATAAGTCCGTTAATGTATGCGCTGCCAAGCGCTCTGTCGTAAAGTCCGTAGCCTGCTTTTCCTGTTTCTCCCCAGATCATTCTGCCGTGGTCGGGGCGGAAATAACCCTTAAAGCCTGTCTTTACAAGTGCCTTAACAATAGCGTTCATATCAAGGCTTCCGTTTTTAGTAAGGTGTCCCGACTCCTCAAAGCTTGTGTCGGGCAGTATCTTTACGTTTCTAAGATGCATAAAGCCGATGCGGTTTGCCTTAGAGTATTTCTCTACCATCTTGGGAATGTCGTTAGCGGGAGCACAACCAAGCGAGCCTGTGCAGAGGCAGAGGCTGTTAGCCTCGCTGTCATAAAGAGCCAAAAATCTGTCGAGATTTGCCTCGGTGGTGATAATTCTCGGTATATTAAAGATAGGATACGGGGGATCGTCGGGGTGTATCGCCATAACAACGCCGCACTCCTCGGCAACCGGAATTACTTTATTTAAGAAGTACTCGAGGTTTTCCCAAAGCCCCTCCTCGCCAAGCTCTGAGTAGGCGGCGATAAGCTCTCTGACCTCGTCCTGAGTGTAGCTGGAATCCCAGCCGGGAAGATGAATGTCGTCTTTCAACGGGTCAAGACCGCGCATCTGCTCCCAGTACATAACAAGGCTCGTCGAGCCGTCCTCACCCTCTTTGTCAAGCTGGGTGCGGGTCCAGTCAAAAACGGGCATAAAGTTGTAGGTAACGCACTTAACGCCGTATTTTGCGCATCTTCTGATGTTCTCGCAGTAGTTTTCGATGTGTTTTTCTCTCTCGGGTCTGCCGAGCTTTATCTGTTCGGTAACGGGAATGGACTCAACAACGTCAAAAACCAGTCCGTTTTCGCGGCAACGGTCAGCGATATATTTTATGCTTTCCTCAGGCCAGACCTCGCCGGGCTTAACGTCGTAGACCGCCGAAACGATAGAGCGCATACCGGGAATTTGGCGGATGTACTCTAAGGTAACAGGGTCGCTGTCGCCGTACCATCTGAATGAACTTTTCATAAACTGTAACCTCCGTTTATTTTACAGACTCCCTGTATTCCTTGGGAGTTTTGCCTACGAATTTTTTAAAGAGTTTTGAAAAATACTGTACGTCCATAATTCCGCAGTGCAATGCAACTGTTTGAATTTGAAGTCTTGTTGTGCCGAGTAGATGCATTGCAAGCTGCATTCTTTCAGAAAGAATGTAGTCGGTAATAGTCTTTCCCGTTTCCTTTTTGAAAACGGTTGAAAGATAACCGGGACTCAAATTCTGCTTTTCTGCGAGAGAATGAAGCGAAAGCTTACTCGATAGGTCGGCGTGTATCGTCGCAACAGCGCGGCGAACGGGCGTTGAGTAGTTTTTCATAGAGTGCTTTCGCACCAACCTGCAGTAAGAGCGGTACATCTCGGTCATAATTTCCTGCACAGAGGCGGTTGAGTTAAGCTGTTCTATCCTTATCGCAAAGAATGAGGATATCTCGTCAAGATAAAGCGGGTGAACTCCGCCGCTTTCCGCCGCTTTTCTTAAAAGCGTATTCATTATTATACAGTAATTTTTAAGGTCGCGCAAGGGGTCAGCAACACGCCTTTCAAAAGGCATGGAGGCAATCTCCGAAAACAGACTGCCTGCCTTGTGGTCGTGTCCCTGAGAAACGGCTCGCATAAGCTCGTTCTCAAATGCGTAACGCCGCTCCATAAGCTCCATTGAAAGAAGAACATCGCTCTCGCCGTCTTTATCAAGGTTGGTCTCCTTGCGGTAGGGGGATATAATATCTCCGTTTAGGTCAATGAGCGAATAGGACTGGCTGCTGCCCCAAAGGGTCTCGGCAAAGGCATCTAGCATTGCAAAAATGTGGCTCGAATCATTTAAAACCGGAATAGAGCCAAAGTAGTTCTCCAAAAGCTTTTGGTTTTGGGGAGAAACGGCGTTCTTTTCACCTATCTCAAGCACTTTACGCGAATCAAGCGTTTTTGAAACAAACGGCCCTATAACAAGAATATTTTCCCGCGTTCTCTGCGGGAGAAGCAAAAAGAGATAACAGAGCTTAAACGAGGTCGTGAGCTTGTATATGGTTTTTGACTGGACTTTTTCTAAAAATGAGCCTACCGAAAGCTCGAAAAATCTGACCTCGTCAAACAGAGTCTTAAACCCGTCGTCATCGCTCTTTTGGGTCTTCTGGTCGCCGCTTACAAAGAATACGGGAACACGGCATTTTTTCAGGGTATCCTGCAGAAACTGCAACTCGCTTTCGTAAAACATCCCGAAAGCCTCCTTCGTACATTGTTGAAAATTTATAAATTTTCTTCACCCTAAATGGTATTTTATTACATAATTATGTAAATTTCAATGGGTAATTTATGACATTAATAAAAATTTTACAAAAACAAATTAAAATATTACTCACGCTTGCAGAAAAAATTATTTATAATGAATTTATGAGAAAAAATCCCCTTTAAAAAACAAAATTTAAGGAGAGAAACTACTTATGAAAAAACAGCCTAAACTCGATGAAAACGGACATCGCAAATTCGGCATACGCGATAGCATTGCTTATGCCGCAGGTGACCTCGGATGTAATATGAGTTTTGCGCTTAAGAGTACCATGTCCATCTTCTGGACACAGTTTATGGGTATGGATCTCTGGTATGCGCTTCTTCTCATCATCGTTCAGGTCTGGGACGCAATCAATGACCCTCTTATCGGCTCTATTATCGATGCTGATAAACACAAGTACAAGAGAAACAAGTTCCTTACATACATCTGGGCGGGTTCGCTCGGACTTATCGTAGGCGGCGCTTGTTGTTTCCTGCCATTCCCTAACGCTCCTGTGTGGGCTAAGTTCATAATCTTTATCGCAGGTTATGTTGTCTGGGACGCTTTCTATACCGTCGCAAACGTTCCCTATGGCTCGCTCCTCTCGCTCATTTCCAACGATGTTAAGGACAGAGCATCGCTCTCGGCTTGGCGCTCGGTTGGCTCGATCTTCGGAAATATGCTTCCTATGGTAATCCTTCCCTTCATTATTTATGATGAGAATGACAACCTTATCGGCGAAAGAGTTTTCATCGCTGCTCTCATTATGGGTGCTCTCGGATTTATCTGCTTCCAGTTTATGATAAGAAATACCGAGATCCGCGTTGAGCAGGATGCTGAACTCAAGGAAGACGCTCCTAAGTTTAATGTTTTCAAGGCCTTCGGCAACTTTATGAAAAACCGTCCCGCAGTCGGCGCAACCGTTGCCGCTATGGGTATGTTCATCGGTATGCAGGGTGCCGCAACTGCTGTTACCGTTGTATTCCAGTCTTACTATAACAACGTTAAGATTTCGGGTATCGTTCAACTCTTTGCTATGATCCCCATTGTAGCATTTACCCCGCTCGCAAGAAAATGCGTTGCCAAGTTCGGCAAAAAAGAACTTGCGACCTTTGGTTCAATCGTTTCTATAGTAGCAGGTCTCGGACTTTTTGTTATCACTCCTGACAACACAAGCCTTGATCTTATCATCTATATTCTTTGCCAGCTCGCTTACAGCCTCGGTCTTGGCATTTACTCCACAGTTTCCTGGGCTATGATGGGCGACGCTATCGATTACAACGAGTGGAAAACAGGCAAGCGCGAGGAAGGAACCGTTTACTCGCTTCACTCCTTCTTCCGTAAACTCGCTCAGGGTATCGGACCCTCGCTTGTTCTTATCATAATGGTTGCATTCGGCTATGTTGGTGAAAATGAAGGCAATCAGGTTTGGGAAGTTGCGGTCAATATGAGATATATCGTTGCCTGCACCTATATGTTCTCTGCAATTCTCCAGTTTATTGGACTCGGTCTTATTTACAACCTCGATAAAAAGACTCTCGCACAGATGAACAAGGACCTCGGCAGAAATGTTGAAGCCGACGACCTTTTAACCTATACCACAGCAGAGGACGCTGACAATTTAGTATAATTTTTGGGGTGTCCGACGTAAATGCGTCGGGCACCGCTTTTTAAAGGAGAAAACTATGAGAAACATTGTAAACTTAAACGCTGATTGGCTTTTTACAAAAGAGGTCGTTGACCTTCCTGCCGCTCTGCCTGAGGGCTGGGAAAAGGTAAATGTACCGCACTGCTGGAACGCTAAAGACGGTCAGGACGGCGGAAACGATTATCATAGAGGCACCTGCCTTTATGCAAAGGCTTTAAAGAAGGCAGACCTTCCCGTAAGCGACCTTTATTTCCTTGAAATTCAAGGAGCAAACTCCTCTGCAAAGGTTTATCTTAACGGAAAAGAGCTCGCTGAGCACCACGGCGGCTATTCTACTTGGAGAGTAGACTTAACACCCGCGCTCGAGGACGAAAACCTGCTCGTTATCTCGGTTGACAACAGCGCAAACGAGACTGTTTATCCTCAGATGGCAGACTTCACCTTCTACGGCGGCCTTTACAGAGATGTAAATCTCATCTGCACAAATAATTCCCACTTTGATCTTGAATATTACGGCGCACCCGGCCTTAAAATCACCCCTACCGTTGAGGGAAAAGATGCAAAGGTCGAGGTTGAGGTTTATGTAAAGAACCTTAAGGAAGGTCAGAAGCTCGTATTTACTATCTATGATAAGGAAGAAAACGAGCTTCAAAAAATCGAAGGCACCGATAGTGTTGTTACCTTTGACCTCCCCAACGTTCACCTTTGGCACGGCAGACGCGACCCTTATCTTTACTGCTGTGAGGCAGAGATAGTAGAGGGCGACGAGGTTGTCGATAACGTTTGCAGCCGCTTTGGTTGCCGCAGCTTTGAGATAGATGCCGAGCGCGGCTTTATCTTAAACGGCGAGGAGTATGCCCTGCGCGGCGTTTCTCGCCATCAGGACAGGTGGGGAGTAGGTAATGCACTTACCCATGAGCATCACGATGAGGATATCGACCTTATCTGCGAGGTCGGCGCCACCACCATTCGTCTTGCTCACTATCAGCACGATCAGTATTTCTATGACCTCTGTGACGAGCGCGGTCTTGTTATCTGGGCTGAAATTCCTTACATTTCAAAGCATATGCCCACAGGCAGAGAGAACACCATCTCTCAGATGAAGGAGCTTATCTCCCAGAACTACAACCACCCCTCGATCGTTGTTTGGGGACTTTCCAACGAGATTTCCATCGGCGGCTCTGATAATGACCTTCTTGAAAATCACCGCATCTTAAACGATCTCTGTCACGAGATGGACAAAACAAGAAAGACAACCATCGCAGCAGTTTCGATGTGCAAGATGGACGATCCCTATCTTGAGATTCCCGACGTTGTTTCCTACAACCACTATTTCGGCTGGTACGGCGGCGACACATCTATGAACGGACCATGGTTTGACAAGTTCCACGCTATGCACCCCTCTATTCCCATCGGCTGCTCTGAGTACGGCTGTGAGGCGCTTAATTGGCACACCTCCGATCCCCGTCAGGGCGACTACACCGAGGAATATCAGGCATACTACCACGAGGAGCTCATAAAGCAGCTCTTTACCCGCAAATATATGTGGGCAACTCACGTTTGGAATATGTTTGACTTCGGCGCCGACGCAAGAAATGAGGGTGGCGAGGACGGACAGAACCATAAGGGTCTTGTAACCTTTGACAGAAAGTATAAGAAGGACTCCTTCTATGCCTACAAGGCTTGGCTTTCCGACGAGCCGTTCGTTCACATCTGCTCAAAGCGTTACGTTGACAGAGTTGAGGACACCACAAAGGTTACTGTTTATTCAAATCTTCCCGAGGTTGAGCTTTTTGCAAATGGTGTTTCGGTCGGCAAAAAGACCGCTGAGGATCACTTCTTCTATTTCGACGTAAAGAACGAGGGAGAAACTACCCTTACCGCCAAAGCGGGCGACTGCACAGATGAGAGCAATATCCGCAAAGTAGATGAGTTTAACGAGGAGTATCGCCTTAAAGAAAAGGGCGCTATCCTTAACTGGTTTGATATTGACGCTCCCGAGGGCAGACTTTCGCTTAACGACAAGATGAGCGACATTATCTCTACTTTCAGAGGAAAGCTCCTCTTTGCAAAGCTTATGGGCAAAATGCTCGGCGGCGGCAAAAAGGGCGAAAAGAAAAAGGCCGCAGGCTTTGAGGTAACCCCCGAGATGATGGCTATGATGGGCGGCTTTACCGCACTTCGTCTCTTTACCCTTGCAGGCGGAATGATGGACGTTAAGTTCACCAAAGAGCAGCTTCTCGATATCAACAAGAAGCTCAACAAAATCAGAAAACCCAAGAATAAGAAGAAATAAACAAAGTAAAAGAGCAGGCGAGCCTGCTCTTTTCTGCTTTGATGTAATAAGTAAGAGATAGTAACGAATAAGTATAGTAGCTTTTGCTGATGCAAAACCATTCATTTAAAATCACCCTTGATTTTATATTGTATGGGCGGATGCTCCCGCCGCTACTATTTGTAATGGGTGACGATATTATAAACGGAACAATAAGCTCAAATTCGCAAAATAGTTGACCGCAGCACTCAACCATCTGAATGCTGTGGTTATGTATTTTAAGATTACCTGCGGGAGCAAGCCCCTGCCCCACGATATGAGCGTTAGAAAAGTCTTTTAGAAATCAATTTTTGAAAGGCTTTTTCTGGGCGGCTCGTTCATTATCTTTGAATAGGCTCTGTAAAATGCCGAGTAATCATTAAAGCCTGCCTTCTCGCAAGCTTCTGAAAGTGACGCGCCTTTTGAGTAAAGCTCGCGTACCAGAACGACCCTCTTATATGAGATATATTTATTTATTGTAATTCCCGTGCTTTTCTTAAACACCCTGCAAAGATACTGCTTTGTCAAAAAGAATTTTGCAGCAAGGTCATCGAGGGTAAGTCTTTTGGTGAGGTTATTGTTTATGTATTCTATGATTTGCCTGGCGTTCTTTTGCTGGTAGGTTGCTTTGCCGTTTTTTGCGCTCTGCCGATCTATGTTATAAAGCAGCTCGATAATAACGCTTTTTACTACCGGCAGGCAAACAGGAGCCTGACACGCGTATCCGTCAAGCCTTTTGAAAATATCGCTGATGCCGCTTTCCACAACCGTTTCGGCAGGGATAACGTTACCTATTCCCATTGCGCGATTGAAAACCATGTGAGTAAAATCATCGCAGTCGTTTTTGATAAAGAAGTCAAGGTCAAGCATCAGTAAAATATAGTCGCACTCGCAGCCGTCTTTAACGATACTGTGGTGAAGCTCGTTGTTGCTGACAAGCACGACATCGTTAGGCTTTATGTGAAGGCAGTTTCCCTCGATTATGTAATCGAGCTCGCCTGAAAGAAGCGTAAAGACCGAAAACAAGTCCTTGTCTATGTGCGATCCCGACCTGATTGCCGCCCTCTCAACGCTGTGGACATAGGAGAAGCTGTATTCCCGACTTACACATTCGCAACCTGAAAATCCGCTCATACCCCGCCTCCATTCTTTTTGCACACCACAATTATACCCCCACTGCCCCGAGATGTAAAGAGAAAGGTTTTGCGGAGCTCAAGAAATTCTTAAGAGTTTTTTGCCGATAAACCCTTGACAATACAAATTAACTGTGATAATATAATTAGGCACTTTTAAAGTGTAAGGTTTGTGCGCTGTTAGCTCAGCTGGATAGAGTGTTTGGCTACGAACCAAAAGGTCGGGGGTTCGAG
>CAZDSQ010000052.1:0-12286 GCA_964508295.1 uncultured Oscillospiraceae bacterium
AAGCCCTAAATCAAGACCCATCGCACCAGAAAATAAGGATATTGACTTTAAAACCATCTCGTTACCTCTCAAAGTTTAATCTATTTAATTATATCATAATATTTGTGTCTGTTCAAGAATTTTCAACAAAAAATACGGAAGGCTACAAAAATGCAACCTTCCGTAAAAAATCCGTTAAGAACATCACACTAAAGTCGGGAACTTTTTGTTTTAGTTTAGTGAGCGACTGTCTGATATTTTGCGACGCTTGCGGGAAGCTGGGCGGCATCTGCGGAAACCGTGAACACGCACTCTGTTTCAGCAGAAATATTGTCGATCTTCTCGAGGAATGCTCCAAGAGCCTCTAAATCCTTTCCGCCAATCTTAAGAATAGAGTCAACAAAAACCTCGGTAATATCATAATTTCCTGCGAACAAGCCTGCAAGGAATGCATAACACATATCGTATCCCTGAATATTATAAGCTTCGGCATCAATAAGTCTGACCTGAGGCTTGATATCATAGGTCAAGGTTGCACCCTTTTCAATGCAAATAACGTTTCCCTTTGAGTCCTTAACAGCATCGTGAACCAGTTCGATGAGTTTTTTGGTTTTTCCGGTTCCTTTGTTTCCTACAATAAGTTTGATCATGTTGTTTCGTCCTCCTGCTAATTTTATTTAACACTCTCTTTTGAGAGTAAATTAACTTATTTAAGCTTTTCTAAAAGCTCAGCCTGTCTGTCCTCATAGCCGGGTTTACCGAGAAGAGCAAACATATTCTTTTTGTAAGCCTCAACTCCGGGCTGGTTGAAGGGGTTGATACCCAGCATATAACCCGAAATTGCGCAAGCCTTTTCATAGAAATAAACCATATAGCCAAACTCAAACTCGTTTGCCTCGGGAATTTCTAAGATAAGGTTGGGAACACCGCCCTCATTGTGAGCTAAGATAGTTCCCTCAAAAGCCTTGGCATTTACCTGCGACATGGTTTTGCCTGCAAGGAAGTTAAGCCCGTCAAAGTTCTCAACCTCTGCCTCGATCACAATATCTCTGTTAGGCTTTTTAATGTTTACAACGGTTTCAAAGAGGTTTCTTGTACCGTCCTGAATGAACTGACCCATAGAGTGAAGGTCGGTTGAGAAGACTACGGATGCGGGGAAAATGCCTTTCTGATCCTTACCCTCGCTCTCGCCGTAGAGCTGTTTATACCACTCGTTCATCATGGTAAATCTCGGCTCGTAGCTGACCATGATCTCGATTGCCTTGCCCTTGCGGTAAAGGATATTACGCATAGCGGCGTATCTGTAGCAATCATTATTTTCAAAGTCCTCAGTTGCAAAATCCTTCATTGCGGCCTGTGCGCCCTGCATAACCTTTTCAAGATCAATGCCTGCAACTGCCATAGGAAGAAGGCCAACTGCGGTAAGTACCGAATATCTGCCGCCGACATCGTCAGGCACTACGAAGGTTTCATATCCCTCACGGTCAGCAAGCTCTTTAAGGGTTCCTCTTGCCTTGTCGGTTGTGCAGAAGATGCGCTCCTTTGCGCCATCTCTGCCGTACTTTTCTTCAAGAAGCTTTTTGAAGATACGGAATGCGACAGCAGGCTCGGTTGTTGTTCCCGACTTGGAGATAACGTTGACCGAAACATCTCTGCCCTCGCAGATATCCAAAATCTCGTTCATATAATCAGCGCTGATGCTGTTACCCACGAAATAAATATCGGGGGTATTCTTTTTAAGCTGATTATACATAGGAGAACGGATAAACTCTATCGCGGCTCTGGCTCCTAAGTAAGAGCCTCCTATGCCGATAACGATGAAAACATCTGTGTTTTTCTTGATTTTTTCAGCCGCGGCTTTGATAGCAGCAAATTCCGCCTTATCATAATTCTCAGGAAGATCGAGCCAGCCGAGAAAGTCTGCACCGAGGCCGGATTTTTCGTGCACAGTTTTATGAGCGGCAAGAACCTGAGGTTTTATAGCCTCAACCTCGTGCTCTGCAACAAAGCCCTGCGCATATTTGTCAATAAATTTAAGCGCCATTTTTGTTTCCCCTTTGAAACTTTGTATTTCTTTACTATATTTTACTATACTCCTGTGAATTTTTCAAGACAAACATACAAACAAAATGAAAAATTTTTGCATTTTTATTCACATTTAAAAGATAGCGGCAAGAATTTTACCCAAAGCGTACAAAAAGGTCATTTTCGGGGCGTCCTCTGCGGCGTTTATCTCATAGCTGGCGTAAGACTTGCCGTCGACGAAAATTTCGGCAGTTCCGATGCTCTGACCGCTTTTTACAGGGGCAGTAAGGCTTTCGGGAAGCTTGATTTCGGTTGTTATATTGCCTTCGCTTTTTCTCTCGACCAGCACTGTGGGAATTTGACCTGCCGCTATTTTAACGCTATCGACTATTCCCTTTTTAACCTCTAAGCTCTCGGGAATGTCGGCACTTACCTCAGGAGTGATAATTTTCCAGTTTGCAAAGCCGAAATCAAGCAGTTTTTTGGCGGCGGCATTTCTGGTTTTACTGTCGGGGAAGCCCATTACAACGCCGATAAGGGAAAGACCGTCACGCTCGGCGGTTGCCGAAAGGCAGCTGCCCGCTCCGTCGGTCGTTCCTGTTTTAAGACCTGTTGCGCCCTTGTAAAAGCGGATGAGCTTATTGGTATTAACAAGCTCGGTTTCGCCGCCGCGCAGGGTGTCCATCCATATCTTTGTGTACTCGAAAATCTTATCGTGGCGCATAAGCGCTCTCGACATAATGGCAATATCGCGAGCGGTCGAAAGATGCCCCTCGGCGTCAAGTCCCGAGGCGTTTTTAAAGGTGGTATTTGTCATCTTAAGCTCGGCGGCGCGCTCGTTCATCATAATGACAAAGCCGTCCTCGCTGCCGCCTACAAGCTCAGCCAAAAGCACCGCGGCATCGTTTGCCGACTTTATGCAGACCGCTTTAAGAAGGTCGTCAACGCTCATTTTTTCGCCCTCCTCGAGCCATATCTGAGCACCGCCCATTGAGGCAGCGTGCGCTGAGCAGGTAACAACTGTATCAAGCGAAAATGCACCGCTTTCCATTGCCTCCATAGTCAGCAGCAAGGTCATAATTTTGGTAATAGAAGCGGGCGGCATTTTAATATCGGCATCCCGCTCATACAGAACCTGCCCCGTTGTTTCTTCCATTAAAAGAATTGACTTTCCGCCAAGATTTAGTGCAGACGCATCGGCAGAAACAGCACTATCCCCTGCCGCCCAATCGGGCGCGGTTACATAGTCAGACACCGAAAGGGCATCGTTTGCGGACGCGCAGACAGTAAGAGAAATTGCAAGTGCGAGCAAAATCGCTAAATATTTCAAGCTTTTTCTTAACATAAAAATCCTCCTCACATACAGTACTAAATTGTATGTGAAGAGGATCTAATAAATTCGTTTTTAGAATATATGATAATTTACCACAACCGCCGCAAAAACGATAGAAACTATCGAAATGAGCTTTATAAGGATATTGATGGAGGGGCCTGCGGTGTCCTTAAAGGGATCGCCGACTGTATCGCCGACAACTGCGGCCTTGTGGCTACTGCTACCCTTGCCGCCGAACTCGCCCGACTCGATATATTTCTTGGCGTTATCCCAAGCGCCGCCTGCATTTGACATATAAACTGCCAAAAGGAAACCGGTTGCGGTTGCTCCTGCGAGCATACCGACTACGCCGTGGTGTCCAAGAACAAGGCCGAGCAGAATGGGAACGCCTACTGTAACGATGGTGGGCAAAATCATTTCGCGAAGCGAGGCTCTTGTGCAAAGGTCGATACAGCTTGCATAGTCGGGCTCCTGCTCTCCGCTCATAATGCCCTTAATTTCCTTAAACTGACGGCGGACTTCAACAACAATGCTCTGCGCCGCCCTGCCGACAGACTCCATAGTCAGAGCCGAGAAAACAAATGGCAGGCAGGCGCCTATGATAAGACCAACAAGCACCTTTGGATTCATAAGGTCAAAGTTTAAATCTATATCAGCACCGCCGACTGCCTTTACCTTATCTATATAGGAAGCCAAAAGGGCAAGTGCGGTAAGAGCCGCCGAGCCGATTGCAAAACCTTTACCCGTTGCGGCTGTAGTGTTGCCAAGGGAGTCAAGAGCGTCTGTTCTCTCTCTTACCTCGGGCTCAAGCTCAGCCATCTGTGCTATACCACCCGCGTTATCTGCAACGGGGCCGTAAGCATCGGTGGCGAGGGTGATACCGAGGGTCGAAAGCATACCGACTGCCGAAAGCGCAATTCCGTAAAGCCCCTGATTTGCAGAGGCAAATCCGCCCGCCGCACCGTAAGCCGCAAGAATACAAACTGCAACTATAATAATAGGAATCATAGTTGATTTCATTCCGAGTCCGAGACCGCCTATTATAAGGGTTGCAGAGCCTGTTTTTGAGGTTTCTGCAAGCTTTTTGGTGGGTTTATAGGTATCAGATGTGAAATACTCGGTAGAAAGACCAATAAGAACGCCGGCGACAAGCCCCGAAAGCACGGAGAAATAAAAACCAATATTATCTTTACCAAGAATATACCATATAATAGGAAATGCGCAGATTGCCATAACTACAGCGGTAAAGTTAGTTCCGCGGCGAAGCGCCTTTAATAAAAGCTTCTGCTCAGTCTTTTCGCCTGTTCTGACTAAGAATGTTCCGATGATGGAGATAACGACTCCGACTGCCGCCATAAGCATAGGAACTGCCATCGCCTCAAATGAGCCGAAGGCGGCAACGCCGAGAGCACAAGCGGAGATGATAGAGCTTACATAAGACTCGTAAAGGTCAGCGCCCATTCCCGCAACGTCGCCGACATTATCGCCGACATTATCAGCAATAACGGCGGGGTTACGCGGGTCGTCTTCAGGTATTCCTGCCTCGACCTTACCGACAAGGTCTGCTCCGACATCGGCAGCTTTGGTAAATATACCACCGCCTACCCTTGCAAAGAGTGCCATAGAAGATGCGCCCATTCCAAAGGTAAGCATTGCACCTGTTATATCAGCCGCGCCCAGCCCAAATACATTTTTAAGAATCAGGTACCAAATAGAAATATCTAAAAGACCAAGACCTACAACAGTAAAGCCCATAACAGATCCGGCCGAAAAGGCAACTCTCAATCCACGGTTCAAGCTCTCTCTGCAGGCGTTTGCAGTTCTGGCATTCGATGCAGTTGCGATCTTCATTCCGACAAATCCCGAAAGACCCGAGAAAAATCCGCCTGTTACAAATGCAAAAGGCACATACCATGTAAGCAGGTTAAAGAACGCCATAGCGCAAAGAACAACAAACATTATTACAAAGAAAACTGCAACAACGCTGTACTGCCTTTTAAGATAGGCATTTGCACCCTTTCTGATAGCATTTGATATCTTTTTCATTTTTTCGGTTCCCTCGGAGTACTTAAGGACCTTTTTTGCAGTTAACACAGCAAACAAAAGGCCGACAAGTGCACAAGCAAGGGTTGCTAAACCGAGAATCGTATCAAGTGTCAATTTAATTTCCTCCCTTTTATATAGATGGCATAAAGTATGACGATATTATATTAAAGTTTTTTACTATTTTCAATCAATTTTTTCAAGATTTTGACATTTTGACAAAACTTTAACAACTTTTAACTAAAAATACAATAAATTATTTATAGTATTTGTTGTTTTTGCACTAAAAATCTTAACATTTTTTAGCTTAAAAGTTATTTCAAAAATAAAAAATGCAGTATGAGTTTTATCATACTGCATTTTTCCTGCATTTTTTGACGATTTTTGGCCCAAAATGCAATTTTTATCTGCAAAAATTTCACTATATAATTGTAAAAATTTTACTATTATCCTAATATTCCCGGACTTGCAATCATAAAAACAATCGTCCACAAGGAAGTCATATACAAGGCGACCAGAGCTATTATAAGCGCGTGGTTAACTCCGCCTTTTTTATTTGCTGCAGACACAAATTCATCGCGGCTTTTTGCAACAGAGTCTATTGCCGCAACAGTTTTCTTACATTTTTTTAAATACAGATAGTTTGCATAAAGACCGCAGACAAAGCGCATTGCCGTTGCCAGCAATGAACATATATATGTTGCCGCCATAAGAAATGTTATACTTCCTTGAGAAAGGCTTAACCCATAGCTTACCGTTGTTCCTGCGATCTCGGAAAGGTATTCATTTGTAAAGCTCAGTACAATGCTGGGAATATTAATGGCGAGCATCAGGGCCATAACAGCTGCTCCCAAGCCGTACATTTTTCTATAAAGGAAATAGAAGGGACCGAACAGAAACGCCGCAAAGTTAAAGCTTGTTTTACTCTTTCTGCTGTTTAATGTTTTGAAAAAGAAAATAAATCTCATTTTATTTTCTTTTACCACTGACGTGAGTTTCCAAGCCTCTACCCCATCAATAAGCTCATTTTCATTCTGAGCGGCAAAGGGGTTACCAAAGGGCATTGAGCCATAAAAATTCCCCTGCGAATAATGAGGTTCATCCCCTCTTCTGCCAAAGCCCTGAGAGATGGGTGCGCCGCAGCGGTTACAGAAAAGTGCCTGACTGTCATTATGAGCCGCGCATCTGGGGCAGACTACGATTTTCTTTTCCTCATTTTCTGCCTCAGAGCTGCTTTGCTCCTCGTTTATTTTACTGCGCTCTTCTTCTATATTATATGTCTTATTTTCCTTATGCCAAGCGGTATTTGCGCATTTACCCTCGTTTGCCCAGCAGGCTCTATGGTGAGGCGTGCCGCAAATTGGGCAGACAACAATATCGTCCTCTACCGAGAAGGTTTCTTTACACACAGGGCATACAAGATTAGTATAATCAGCCATACTCTTCCTCCGAGTTTTAGTTTCCTAAAACCATTATAACGACTTTATTTATAAAAATCAAATAATAATATGTAAATTTTCCGTGTACTGCTATTGCAATTTTAAAAAAACAATTCTATAATAAAGTAAATCTTAAGTAGGACGGTTTTTAAATGAAGTTACCCGTTAAAAAATGTGCAGTTATAAACGACTTTTCCGGTTTCGGAAGATGCTCAATAGCCGTCGCATTGCCTGTTCTTTCGGCAATGCGTGTTCAGTGCTGTGCTTTGCCTACTGCTATTTTATCCAATCACACGGGGTATCCCAACTATCATTTTGACAGCTACACCGACAAAATGGCGGCCTACGCGGCACAGTGGAAAAAGCTTTCTCTTGAGTTTGACACCATCTTTTCCGGATTTTTGGGTTGCAGTGAGCAGATCGACATCGTGCTTAATTTTTTCGAGGATTTTAAGGCCGATAATAATATCATAATTGTCGATCCTGTTATGGGTGACAACGGCAAGATATACTCTACATATTCAAAAGAACTTTGCAACAAGATGAAAAGCCTTGTAGAGCGTGCCGACATTATAACCCCCAACATTACCGAGGCCTGCATTTTAGCGGGCGAAAAATACATAGGCGAGGACATTTCAGAGGAATTTGCAAGAGCGCTTGCTGACAAGTTAAACGGCTGTGGCTCGCGCTCCGTTGTTATCACTGGAATTACAAACGGCGACAAGATTACCACCTTTGTTTTTGACAGAGAGAGCGGTAAATATCACTGCGTTGAAACCCGCAGAATAAAGGAGTCTTATCCGGGAACGGGAGATTTATTTGCATCGGTTTTATGCGGCGCTGTTACAAACGGATCGTCGCTTTTAGAAGCCACCGAGTTTGCCTCAAAATTCGTTGAGGAGACCACCGAATACACCTCACGCTTTGACACAGACCACAACGACGGCATTGCATTCGAGCCGTTTTTAAGTAAACTTTGCGAGTTTAACAAGGACTGATTTTATGGCAAACACAAACAAAAAGGTTTTAAATCTATCGCTTGCGGCAGTTTTTGCCGCAATCATTTTTTTAGCCACTATGATCCACATAGGCATCGGCTTTAACGGCGGCTACATACATTTGGGTGACACGCTCATTTATCTATGCGCCGCATTCCTGCCCGCTCCCTACGCTGCTTCTGCCGCAGCTATCGGCGCAGGGCTTGCCGATATAGCGAGCGGCGCTCCCGCTTGGGTGCCTGCCACCGTTCTGATAAAGGCGCTATCCGCTCTGTTTTTCACATGCAAAAAGCAGACCGTTCTTTGCACCCGCAACGTTATTGCCTGCTTTATCGGTGCAGCAATCTGCTGCGGCGGATATTACATTGCAGAGGTTATTATTTACGGATGCGGTTTTGTAATTCCGATTGCATCAATTCCATTTAATCTTATCCAGACGGCTACCAGCGCCGTTCTCTTTATCACGACCGCGGTTATATTTGACCGAATAGGTCTTAAGAAAAAGCTTTCTTCTATGTAAAAAAGGCTCCCTTGTGTAAAGGGAGACTTTTTATTTTCTAAATCTTTTCGTTTTTACCTTGAATTATATCGTTTTTTTCTAAGTAACGGTTTAATGAATTAAGAACATCCTTTTTATCGGCGCTCCAAAGGGGCGCGATAAGTAACTTCTTGGCGCCGTCGCCGGTTAGTCTGTGGATTACCATATTGGGCGGCAGAATTTCAAGAGCCTTTGCGACAAGCGCAAAATAATCATCCTTTGAAAGCGCCTCAAACTCGCCTTTTGCGTACATTTTTTCAAGCTCAGTTCCCTTTAAAATGTGAAGAAGCTGAATTTTTATGCCAATAGCGCCGCTACGAGCTACGTAGCGCACAGTTTCCAAAAACTCCTCCTCGGTTTCAAACGGCAGACCAACAATAATATGATAGACCACATCTATACCAAGCGCTTTAAGCTTTTTAAGCGAGGCTTCATACTCGCTTAAGCCGCAGCAACGGTTAATAAGCTCTGCGGTCTTATCATGGATAGTCTGCAGACCCATTTCAACGGTAACGGGAATTTTACCCGCAAACTCCCCTATTACCTCTAAAATTTCATCGCCGAGGCAATCGGCGCGGGTTGCTATAGAAACGGCGCAGATATCCTTATCCTTCAGCACCTCGTTTAAGGCATCGCGTAGTTTTTGCGGAGCAAGATAGGTGCTGGTAAAGCTCTGAAAATAGGCAACATATTTTCCGCCACGATTTTTGTGGCTGACAAGCCCTTTAGCATCCTTTATCTGCTCGGACACACTCTTTTGGTAGGCAGCGGCAAAATCGCCCGAGCCGCCCTCACTACAGAAAATGCAGCCGCCACACCCCTTTTTGCCGTCGCGGTTTGGGCAGGTGTTTGATATGCTGAGGCTGAGTTTATACATTTTGCAGCCGAATTTTTGCCGCATATATGAGTTGTAGGAATAAAATCTCTGCATATTTACACCGCCTTTCTTTTTTTAGTATAGCACAACTGAAAAGAATGTGCTATACTTTATTTGGAGGTTTTTGTATGATTATTTTAGACAAGGCTTACATAAAATCACTTTTGCCGCGCCGCGAGCGCGACTGCAACAAGGGAAACTTTGGCAAAACCCTTATAGTAGCTTCCTGCCGCTCTATGAGCGGAGCCTGCGTTCTGGCTACACGCGCGGCGCTGAGAAGCGGCTCGGGGCTGACCTATGCTGCAAGTGCTGAGAGTACACTTATGCCTTTAAGGATTTCTACACCCGAGGCGATTGTCCTACCGCTTTGCGAAAATGCAGACGGCGCCATTTCCTTTGAAAGTGCAGATTTTCTTATAGAAAAAGCAAACTCAATGAGTGTGGTTGTTTTAGGTTGCGGGCTTTCGGTCTGCGAGGACACAAAAAAGCTTGCGGCAAGGCTTTTGACTCGCATAAACGTTCCCGTGGTTTTGGACGCAGACGGAATAAACATAGTCGCGCAAGACATAAATATATTAAAGAACACCTCCGCCCCGCTTATCCTCACGCCGCACATAAAGGAATTTTCCCGCCTTAGCGGCTTGGATGTTTCTTACATCAAAGAAAATCGCGAGAAGGTCGCGAGCGAGTTTGCCGAAAAGCACGGTGTTACTCTTCTTCTTAAGGATTTCGAGACGGTTATTGCCTGCAAAGGCGGAGAGCTTTACAAGAGTATCGGCGGGCATCCCTGCATGGCAAAGGGCGGCAGCGGAGATATGCTCGCGGGAATGCTTGGTGCTCTTATCTCTCAGGGCTTATCCACAGAGAATGCCGCCTGCGCCGCCGTTTTTCTGCACGCGAGAGCAGGCGAGATCTGCGGCGAGAGAATGGGAGAGCGCTCTGTTATAACCACCGACCTTATAGAAACTCTGCCCGAGGTGTTCAAAGAATTTGAGTAGGCATCTGCCTTTGACACGGAGGAGTTTTTTTGAAAAAATCAATACCCGCGTTTTTTGTTGTCATAGCCTTATTGTTTAGCGTTTCTTGCAGCAAAAAAGAGGAAAAGCCTCAGAACTTACAGACAAACATTCCTTTTACCTGCACCGCGCAGATAAACTACGACACTCTTTCTCTTGAAACGAAGCTTACCTACAGAAATGCCGCGGGAGCAACGCTTGAGGTTTTATCGCCCGACACGCTCCAAGGTTTGATTTTTGAATACGACGGCGAGAACACGACCGCAAGCTACAAAGGGCTTTCCTTTTCGCTTGCAGAGCTTAATTCTGCCCTGCCTTCTGCCGCAAGGCTGATATTCTCCTCGCTTTCTTATGCGTCTACTGAAAACAACACCGAAGACTCCGGCGAGCAATTTAAGATAAGCGGCAGTCTTGACTCAGCGCCGTACAGCCTTTATTTTGACAAAAAAAGCGGTTATTTAGAGAAATTTTCCTGCCCATCGCTAAAATTTACAGCAGACTTTAAAGATTTTAAATTTTTAGACTGATTTTTTAAAAAAATATTTGACAGCACAAGCGGTTTTTGGTATAATCTTTTTTGTTGATAAACCAAAAATCGTTTACGGGCCTGTAGCGCAGTTGGGAGCGCACCACACTGGCAGTGTGGGGGTCGTGGGTTCGAATCCCATCAGGTCCACCACTTAATGCCCTTTGTCGAGCTAACTCGACTATGGGCATTCTCTTTTCGGGCTTGTAGCTCAGCTGGGAGAGCGCCGCGTTCGCAACGCGGAGGTCGAGGGTTCGATCCCCTTCAGGTCCACCATTTTATTTTTTCGCAGGGTCTGCCTGCAAAGGAGCAAAAATATGAAAAAAGTTTATCAGGGCAAAACAAAGGATGTTTTTTCACTTGACAACGGCAACGTTTTACTCAAGTTTAAAGACGATTGCACAGGCAAGGACGGCGTTTTCGATCCCGGAGAGAACAGTGTAGGTCTTACCATTGAGGGAATCGGCAAGGCTAACCTTGAAACCTCTATTCATTATTTCGAGCTTCTTAAAAAAGCAGGAATCAAGACCCACTATGTAGGCGCTAACATTGACGAGGCTACCATGGAGGTTCTTCCCGCAACCGTTTTCGGCAAGGGTCTTGAGGTTATCTGCCGCCTCGTTGCAACAGGAAGCTTTATCCGCAGATACGGCGAGTACATAGCTGACGGCACAGTTTTAGAGGGCGGATACGTTGAGTGCACCTTAAAGGACGATGCAAAGGGCGATCCCCTTGTTACCTGCGAGGGTCTTGCCGCGCTTGGCATTATGACTCCCGAAATGTTTGAGAGCATGAAGGAGCAGACCTTAAAGATTACCAAAATCGTTGCTGACGATTTAAAATCTATCGGACTTGACCTTTGGGATATCAAGTTTGAGTTCGGCTACAACAACGGCGAGGTTATCCTTATCGACGAGATCGCTTCGGGCAATATGAGAGTTTACAAGGAAAATGAGATCGTCGAGCCCGTTGAGCTCACAAAGCTTATCCTCAACAGATAAATAAATCTAAATAAAACGTAAAGAGCCTGCCGTGTGGCAGGCTCTTTTTCATTAATTGACCGTTTTTTATGTAACACTAAATACATTATTTTCTCTCAAACCCAAGATAGCGCGTTCCCTGAAATGACAACATGCCGTGGTCGCCTTCTACAAGCAGTCCGTACTCCAAGGTGGGAACGTGCAGTTCGATTCTGTCACCGCTTGCGACCTGAAAGGTTACATAGTAGGAAGTGGAATGAGATGTATGCATATGACCGCTGTGATTATGATGATGGTGGCTGGTATGCGCCCGTTTTGCAACAATAGTTGCATCTACCAACAGTCTGGGAGAGTTATTGTTTTTATGCCATTGACCAATACCCTTCACAAAGGTAAAAATAAACATACCAATAACCAGCGCAAACACCAAATAAAACATTATTTCCATTTATATCACCTTCTTAATCGTTCCGCGAGCATTTTTCGGCGTCGATTGCGATGACGAGCATAAGGGCGCAGAGAGCATCACGAG
>CAZDSQ010000053.1:0-11820 GCA_964508295.1 uncultured Oscillospiraceae bacterium
ACCAACGGGGATGTTTGCTAAAGGAAGTGCATTACCGGGCTTAATGTCAGCCTCTGCGCCGGAAACAACGGTGTCACCAACGCTCAGGCCAACGGGAGCCAGAATGTATCTTCTCTCTTTGTCAGCGTACTCAACGAGTGCGATGTGTGCGCTTCTGTTAGGATCGTACTCAATAGCGATAACGGTTGCGGGCATTGCTACCTTATCTCTCTTGAAGTCGATAATTCTGTATTTTCTCTTATTTGCTCCGCCACGATGTCTGACAGTGATACGACCATAGCTGTTTCTGCCGTTGGTCTTATTGTTTTTAGCAAGCAGTGATTTCTCAGGAGCTTTCTTGGTGAGCTGGCTGAAATCTGCAACTGTCATCTGACGTCTTGCCGGAGTAGTAGGCTTATAGCTCTTTAATGCCATTTGTTTCACTCTCCTATTCGGCTTTGCGGGCTTCGGCATTTGAAACCCATAACCTGCCGCTTATGTTGTTGATTTAATTAGGCAAGGTTGTCGAAGAACTCGATGGTCTTGGAGCCTTCAGTAACTGTAACGATTGCCTTTTTCCAATCAGGACGATAGCCTTCGTTTCTGCCCATTCTCTTGAGCTTACCGTTGCAGTTCATAACGCAGACCTTCTTAACGATAACTCCGGGGAAGATCTCCTCGCAAGCTCTCTTAATGTCGATCTTAGTAGCGTCTTTTGCAACAGCAAAGGTGTATTTCTTAGAAGCAAGACCCGAAACGCTCTCTTCAGTAATGATGGGCTTTAAAATAATGTCGCGGGCTGTTTTCATTTGTCATACACCTCCTGAATTTTGAGTGCAGCATCTTTTGCCAAGATGAGCTTATCGTGGTTTAAGATGTCGTAGGTGCTGATGGTGTTGTAAAGTGCAGTTGTAACTCCGGGGATGTTAGCTGCGCTCTTAACAACTGCGTTGTCAACAGCGGGCATAACGATGAGAGCCTTTTTGTCTGCGCCGAGCGCCTTCAGCATTTCAACCATCTTCTTGGTTTTGATCTCCTCGAAGGAAATCTTGTCAACAACAATCAGGTCCTTGTCAAGCACCTTGCTGGAAAGTGCAGAAAGAAGAGCAAGTTTTCTTACCTTCTTGTTGAGTGAGTATCTGTAATCACGGGGCTTGGGGCCGAGGGCGATACCGCCGTGTCTCCACTGGGGAGCGCGGATCGAACCCTGACGAGCGTGTCCGGTACCCTTCTGTCTCCAAGGCTTACGTCCGCCGCCTCTGACCTCTGTTCTGGTAAGAGTTGACTGGGTGCCCTGTCTCTGATTGGCGAGGTAATTAACAACTGCCTCATGCATTACTGCGGTGTTGGGCTCGATGCCGAACACTGTCTTGGACAGTCTCATTTTGGAAACCTCGTTGCCTGCCATATCGAATACTTTAACCTGTGGCATTGTGCTTCCTCCTTCCCTTACGCCTTAACGCTGTCGGAGATGCAAACGATTCCATTCTTGGGACCGGGGATTGCACCCTTCAGCGCGATGAGATTGTTTTCTACATCTACTTTAACTACTTCAAGGTTCTGAACGGTAACTCTGCATGCGCCCATGTGACCGGGGAGCTTCTTACCCTTCATAACTCTTGAAGGATCGGAACAAGCGCCGTTTGAACCGGCGTGGCGGTGAACAGGGCCTGTACCGTGAGTTTCCTTAAGTCTTGCAAAACCGTGTCTCTTGATAACGCCGGCGTAGCCCTTACCTTTGCTGGTACCGACAACGTCTACCTTATCGCCGATAACGAAGGTGTCAGCCTTAATGATGTCGCCTACGTTAACTGCATCACAGTTCTCAAAACGGAATTCTCTGAGTGTTTTCTTGTTTGCTACGTTTGCCTTTGCGAAGTGTCCTTTTCTGGGACGGTTGACATTCTTTTCCTTAGCATCGCCAAAACCGAACTGCACGGCCTGATAACCGTCGTTTTCGATTGTCTTTTTCATGACGACAACACAGGGGCCTGCTTCTACAACAGTAACAGGAACTACCTTGCCCTTTTCATCAAAGAGCTGTGTCATACCGACCTTTTTGCCGATAATCGCTTTCTGCATTTTTTCTACCTCCAAAATTGGTTATTGGTTGACCCTCTCGAGCCAACATGACCTGCTCATCGAAAACTTAGTATTTGATCTCGATGTCCACACCTGCAGGTAGCTGGAGCTTGGTCAGAGCGTCTACTACGTCGTTTGAAGGACGTACAACGTCGATCAGTCTCTTGTGTGTTCTCATCTCAAACTGCTCACGGCTGTCCTTGTACTTATGAACAGCACGGAGGATGGTTACGATCTCTTTCTCTGTCGGAAGAGGAATAGGTCCTGAAACCTTTGCGCCGGCTTTTCTTGCTGTTTCAACAATCTTTTCTGCCGACTGGTCGACGAGCTGATGATCATAGCCCTTAAGTCTGATTCTGATTTTCTGAGTAACTGCCACTAAAATCGCCTCCCTTTACTTTGTCGGGGCAACGGTTATCAATACTTTGATGTCCAAATCGCCGTTCTGCCTATATATTTGTTTTTCCACGGCGCCGTGTGTTTCACTTCCGCTCATGAAAAAACCGAAAAACTTGCAACCCCAAGTTTTCCGGACAGAACAACATAACTTACCTACCAAATGGCTCGCAAAGGCATAATGCAGCCACTCGGTTAATACACAGGACCTGTGTCGGTATTGATGTCGCCCGGTTTTAAATCGGACATACTCGGCGGAAATTACCTGCCATACCGGCAGCAACCTCCCGCTTCATCGCATATCTGTGCAGTCTCGCTCGATTATTATACCAAACCCAAAACAAAATTGCAAGCTTTTTTTTAGAAAATCGAGAGAATTTTTTAAGATTTTTTTGTATAGTTTGCACAAAGGTTTTTATACGACTTTTTTCAACATTTTTCGTTATATATTATATATAAGGAAGAAACTTTTTATTTTCAAGCACTTTTTGTCCTTTTTAGTGCTAATACTGTCTTGACTTTAAATCTTATAATGCTACAATTAAGTTAAGAAACCGTGGAGGTGCATCATGAAAAAACCTATTTTACTTATGACAAGCAACGTTTGCTGCTGGAACGACTCAAATTTTACCGACACCGAGCCTCAGAACGCTATATGCAGAAGACTTCCCAGAATGAAGGCGCTTTACAAAAAATATATGCCCGACCTTATCGGTGCTCAGGAAGTTACAATGACCTGGAAGAATTATCTTACCGAGGCTATGAGCGAGTACGGCATCGTCGGCGAGCCGCGCGAGGCTATTATCGACCCCGAGCATACCGCTATTTTATATAAAAAGGAACGCTTTGAACTATTAGAAACTAAAACCTTTGCTCTTTCCGAGAGCGGCGAGTTTGGCTCGCTCGGCTGGGGCGAGGAATATCCGAGAATTTGTACATACGCTATTTTAAAGGACAAGGAAAGCGGAGACAGACTCGCATTCTTTAACTCCCACCTTGCGCTTCGTGACGAGGCAAGATGTGAAAACTTAAAGCTTATCTTTGAGCACATCAAGAAGTTTGATCTGCCCACTCTGCTTACCGGCGATTTCAACACCTCAGAGACTTCCGCTCCTTACAAGCTTTGTATAGACACCATTTTTGATGACACCAAGTACATCGCCAAAGACAGCGACAGCGGATACACCTACCACAATTACGATGACGAAAAATACACAGGCAGGCTCAAGGACTCCCCCATTGACTACTGTATGTGCAGTAAGGGCGATTTTGAGGTTGAAAGTTACAAGATTGTAAGAGATAAGATGGACGGTCTGCCCGTTTCCGACCACTACCCCGTTATAGCAAAGCTGACACTTAAATAAAAAACAAAAAGCCTGCCGCTTGGCAGGCTTTTCGTTTTGTTTTTTATCTTATGCCGTAATTTTCAATTACATAGTCCATATCCTTATCGCCTCTACCCGAAAGGTTGATAAGAACGGAACCGTGGTCCATGGTCTTTGCAAGTTTCATGCCGAATGCGACGGCGTGCGAGCTTTCGATAGCGGGGATGATACCCTCAAGGCGAGAAAGCTTATAGAAGGCATCAATAGTCTCCTCGTCGTCGATAACGTCGTATTTAACTCTTCCGATCTCCTGAAGGAAGGCGTGCTCGGGGCCGGACGAGGGATAATCAAGTCCGCTGGCTACCGAGTAAACGGGGGCGGGCTCGCCGTTTTCGTCCTTAAGCATAATGCTGTTAAAGCCGTGCATAATTCCCTCGGTGCCGTATTTTAAGCTTGCGGCGTGGTCGCCGAGCTTGGGACCGCGGCCGAGAGGCTCAATGCCGTAAATATCAACGGGGTCATTTAAAAATCCCGCAAAAAGACCTGCAGCGTTTGAACCGCCGCCAACGCAGGCAACTATAGAGGTGGGCAGGTGGCCTGTCATTTCGATAAACTGCTCTCTTGCCTCAATTCCGACAACGCTCTGGAAGTCGCGCACCATCATCGGAAAGGGGTGGGGACCTAAAACAGAGCCGATGCAGTAGATAGAATCCTTATACTCCTTGCTGTAAGCATCAAAAGCGGCGTCGACCGCTTCCTTTAAGGTCTGCAGTCCGTGGGTAACCTCGACAACGTTTGCGCCGAGAATCTTCATACGGGCAACGTTAGGAGCCTGCTTTTTAATATCAACAGACCCCATATAGATATCGCACTCAAGACCAAAGTAAGCGGCGGCGGTTGCCAAGGCAACACCGTGCTGACCCGCTCCGGTTTCAGCAATTACCTTTTTCTTGCCCATATACTTTGCTAGCAGAGCCTCACCCATACAGTGATTGAGTTTATGAGCACCCGAGTGGTTTAAGTCCTCACGCTTTGCGTAAAGCTGGACCTTGCCGCCGAGAGCGTCCGAAAGTCTTTCAAGATGGGTAACGGGTGTGGGTCTGCCCTGAAACTCTTTTCTGATTCTGCGAAGCTCGGCAATAAACTTTCTCGACTGGCAGATAGAGTAATAAGCCTCGGTGATCTCAGCCATAGCATTTTTAAGCTTATCATCTACGAAAACTCCGCCGTACTTGCCGAAATATCCGTCCTTATCGGGATAGTTATTAAAATAGGTGTCAAAATTTACGTTGTTAAAATTCATAGTAATTCTCCTTATTATATATGTAGGTTTTTGTGTCTTTTTTAGGGGCACCATCGCCTTGTTAATAGATACATAAAATCACCTTTTCAAAAAATAAATCCTGTCCCAAAATTTTGGGACAGGAATAAACCTGCGGTGCCACCCAAGTTGATGAAAGATCATCCGCTCTGCCTCATACCGTTATATGAGCCGCACTGTAACGGGTGCATCCCGTCGGCTACTACTAACGCTCTGCGCTTTCGGCCGCCCTCATAGGCCCATTCACCAAATCTTTCACTACCGCATTTCCACCGACAGCGGCTCTCTTTAAGCTTCCGATAATGACTATGTTTATGTCGAAATATGGCAATGCCTTATTTCGACAGCGAATTCTCTGAATTCGCAAACAATTACCAAAAGTAATTGAACATATTCATTTCAATGATATCGAAGTTGCAAAAATCGTCTTAAAAACGAATTTTGCAACATAGAGCCGATTTTCATCGGCTATGTCGAGAAATTAGGTTAATTTCTCGACATTCGATAGTCATTATAAGGTTACTCTTCCTAATCGTAGGTTTTCTCTTTTCTGCATAATATCACTTTATTCGGGGTTTGTCAAGGGTTTTATTACATTTCGTAGTCAGCGGCGGTGCGCTCGAGCATTATGGTATGTATAAAATCCACAACCTTAATGTGCTCAGGGTGGGTGCGGTAATGCTCTAACGCTTCACGGCTTACAAAGGTCGAATCGAGCGCAGCGTCCCAGCTGCCACCCTCAAAGCACTCGCCTACCTCGAGAGAAACGAGCCCCTCGATCTTGCCGACAAGGCTTTCAAGCTCTTTTTTCATTCTCGCAATGTTTTCTTTTTTATTTTCTTCGCTGAGCTTCCAGCAAACAATATGTCTTATCATTGTGTTTTCTCACTTTCTTATCTTATCCCAAATTTTCATAATCGCCGAATAGGGAACTATTTTTGCAAGATAACGGTGTCCGTTATTCTGCAGACCGAGAACGGCAATGTCCTTGCCCTTTCTGCTACACTTAAGTGCCTTTGTAACCATTTCCTCGGCGGTTCTCATTCCTGTATATTTTGTTACCTCTTTTTTGGTGCCGCCGTTAGTAGCAACGTCGAAAAAGGGAGTTTTTGTCCAGCCGGGGCAAACGGCGGTAACTGTAATCTTGCGGCTCTTAAGCTCGTAGTTAAGCGCACGGGAATAGTTTAAAAGAAAAACCTTTGTTGCGGCGTAAACATTTAAATAAGGAATTGGGTGAAAGCCTGCAATCGAGGCCACCTGCAAAATTCTTGCGCCCTCGCTCATATAGGGGAGCGAATACTCGGTAAGGGCAACGGGCGCTCTTGAGTTTAAGTCAATCATAGAGAGTGCATCGGGAACCGCTATGTCGCTATAAGCGCCGAACTTTCCAAAGCCCGAGCAGTTGACTAAAACCTTGATGTCGGGTTTTTCATTTTCGAGCAGAGCCTTAAATTCCTCAAAGCTTGCATACTCGCACAAATCAAGCGGCACGACCTTGACGGGAGTTTTAAGGGTAGCGGCAAGCTCCTCTAATTTTTCTTTTCTGCGGGCGATTACCCACATCTCGTCAAAGCTCTCATCTCTATCGAGCTGCACGGCAAATTCCCAGCCGATGCCCGACGAAGCGCCTGTTACAATAGCAATCTTTTTCATTTTACTGCTCCTTTTTAAAAAGCCGCTTTTGCGTTAGGGACAAAAGCGGCAGTAATTTATTCTACGGTTTTCTTTGCAAAGTCGGCAAGGTCAGCACAGAGCTTTTCTGCCGCCTCTTTATTATCCGACACTGCGGTATAATAGAACTTTATCTTAGGCTCTGTTCCCGAAGGGCGAACCATAAGCTTGCAGTTGTTCTCAATGCGGAATTCCAAAACGTTTGCTGCAGGCAGATCGATCTCGCTCTGCTCCCCGCTTTCAAGCTTGGTTTTTATCCTTGACTGATAATCAAGAACAGAAACAACCTTGAGTCCCGCTATCTCACGGGGCGCATTATCACGGAGCGACTGCATTATGGCCTGCATCTTTTTAAGGCCCTTTGCGCCCGCAAACTTAAAGCTATCAACGCCGTGCTGATAGATACCGAACTTCTTCTCTATCTCGGCATAGACATCTAAAAGGGTTTTGCCCTCCGCCTTATAAAAGCTTGCCATCTCGGCAATGAGCATTGAAGTAATAACGGCATCCTTATCTCTGACAAAGCTGCCTGTAAGGTAGCCGTAGCTTTCCTCATAACCCAAGACAAAGCGGTCTGCCTCGCCTTTTTCTTCAAGGAGCCTTATCTGCTCGCCGATATACTTAAAGCCGGTGAGAACATTTTTCATCTCAATGCCGTAGCTATTAGCAACCCTCTCGGCAAGCGAGGTTGTAACGATGGATTTTACCGCAACAGGATTTTTTGGCATAGTGCCTTTCTCTAGGCGCGTTTTTGCAATATAGTCGATAAGCAGAACACCGACAGCGTTACCGCTCATAAGCTTTACCCTGCCGTTCTTGCCGCGCACCGCAATTCCAACACGGTCGGCATCAGGGTCGGTAGCGACAAGAAGGTCAGCCTCCTCGTCTATACATTTTTGAATTCCAAGAGAGAGCGCCTCTTTGATCTCAGGGTTGGGATAAGGGCAGGTTGTAAAATTGCCGTCGGGCATTTCCTGCTCGGCTACGACCGACACATTTTTAAGACCCATTTTCTCAAAAATATGGCGAACAGGCTCGTTACCAGTTCCATTGAGAGGGGTGTAGACGATCTTCAAGTCAGAATTTGCGATTGCCTCGGGGCAGATGCTCTCGCCCGCGACCCTATTATAATAATCTTCGTAAACGCTCTGCTCGACATATTCTATCATTTTGTTTTCGAGAGCCTTTTCAAAAGAAAGCGAGGTATTAGCGCCGAAAATATCGGTCTTTTCAGCGTATTTCAAAACCTCAGCCGAATCCTGCGCATTCATTTGACAGCCGTCGGGTCCGTAAGCCTTATAGCCGTTGTACTCAGAAGGGTTGTGGCTGGCGGTTATCATAATACCTGCGTCGGCATTAAAATATCGAACACAGAAGGACAAAACGGGAGTAGGCATAAGCCTGTTTGTAAGATGTACCTTTATGCCATTTGAGGCAAGAACTGTCGCCGCCTCTTTTGCAAAAAGATCAGACTTAATTCTCGAGTCGTATGAAATTGCAACCGAAGGATTGCTCTTTTTGTTCTTAAGCATATCTGCAAGGCCCTGAGTTGCACGGCGAACGGTATAGATATTCATTCTGTTTGTTCCAGCCCCAATTACTCCTCGCAGGCCCGCAGTTCCAAAAGAAAGGTCACGATAAAAGCGGTCAAATATAGCTTCCTCGTCATTTTCAATGGATTTGAGTTCTACTGAAAGGTCAGCATCTTCGAGAGAATAGGAGAGCCAACTTTTATATAATTTCATTGCCTTTTCCATAAAGTATCGCTCCTTACATTCTATGATAATATGATACAATAGCCAAAAAAAATTGTCAACGGCTTTGTATGGATATTTGTTGCAAATATATTTTTAGAAAAATCTTTTTTATTTTAAAATATGTAATCTTTTTATAAACAAAATCGCAAACTGCTTGTCAGAAGCGCGAAAAAGTGGTAATATTAAATAAAAAAACAAAGGAGTGAAAGTATGGAAATCAGCACCCTATATTATCTTATGCGGCTTTACGATTTATACGCAAATTTTAATGAAAAATGCCAAAAAAGCTTTAACGAGCTTTATAACGATATTAATTCGCACACCTCAAAGGACATACTGTATGCAGTACCCGAGGTGATAAAGGTTTCTGCCGAAGCGCTTTGCTTAAAGAGCGACTTCGACGGCGTCAAGGAATTTTGTGCGCTTTTAAAGCCTTATGCAGACGAGTGCCGCTCGCTCCTGCCTAACCTTAATAGAGCAAACGAAAGCTTTGGTGCTATCCTTTCTGAAGCATTTTACGAACAGGGCTATTTTGTTAAGAACTCTGTTTTCAGAAAAATTCGCAAAAACAAGCTTTATTTAATAGAGGCGGAGCTGTCAGCCACCTTTAAAGCAAACGAATGGGGCTTTGTGTCTGCTATTGTGGTTGCCCCCGTTGTAAGATGCGCCGAGGCGAAGGTCAAGCTAAAAAAAGACAAGAAGTACTACACCGAGTGCGGACTTATTGACGACGAGGTTACATTTTCTGACCTTAAGTTATTTTGCCCCTCTACCTTTTACAAGACACTCAAGCACTTAGAAAAGGTTGAGATTTCTCTCGAGGGCGGCGAGCTTTCTGAAGACAATATAAAGGCTCTTGCCCAGTCGGCACTGGTTGCCCCCTCTGTTTGCGAAAACAGAGCAATCCCCCGCTACTACAAAAAGCTCTGCAAAAACGATTTTCCCGTCGGCAAGGCGTTCTCGGTTTCGCTTATATCCGGAATTTGCTGTTTTGTGTTATCAGCTCTTGTTTTGGGTGTAATGATCGGAGTTGGCGTGTATTTTGCGCTTGGATACGAAAAGATTTTGGGGTTATTTACTGTTCCGTGGTTTTATCTTTTGGTTGCAGTTATTTCAGTTATTTACGGCATAATCGTTTTCACAAAAACAAGGCGCGGAAGATTTTAATTTATAAAGCTTGCGCAAACTACTAAAAAGGAGGCGCTCATATGGCAGTTACATTGAATAAGGATGAGGCGGTCGTTAAAAAGATCCGTGAGGGTTTAAAGCAAAAGGGCGGATATTGCCCCTGCCGACTTGCCAAAAAGGAAGAATACAAATGCATTTGCGAGGAGTTTAAGCGGCAGATAGCCGACCCCGATTTTGAGGGCTACTGCCATTGTATGCTCTACTACAAATCAAAAGACTGAAAGGAAGATAAAAATGTCTGTTAAAATTATTACCAAGGAAAACTTTGATTCTGAAGTTATAAAATCACAAAAAACCGTTCTGCTCGATTTCTGGGCAACCTGGTGCGGCCCCTGCCAGATGCTCTCCCCTGTTGTCGACTCTTTTGCTGATGAAAATCCCGACATCTCGGTTTGCAAGGTTAACGTCGACGAGCAGCCTGAGCTTGCAATGGCATTTGGCATTGAAAGCATTCCCACCCTCGTTGTTATGAAGGACGGCAAGGCGGTTAAAAAATCCCTCGGTGTTATACCCAAGGAAAAGATTGCTGAATTGGTTAAATAGTCAACCCACAAAAAACTCCCTTATCAGCGGGAGTTTTTATTTGTAAGGATCTATATTACCTTACTAATAGCGGCAGGAGCAAGCCCCTGCCGTTTTTATGGTTTGCATCAGCAAAATCAAACGCGCGAACAAAAAAATAAGCACAGGGTGGAACCCTGTGCTTTTTGTTTTGCAAACTTAACTTACTTAAGTTCAACCTTTGCGCCAGCCTCTTCGAGCTTAGCCTTGATTTCCTCAGCCTCAGCCTTTGCTGCGCCCTCTTTGAGAGCCTTGGGAGCAGACTCAACGAGCTCTTTGGACTCTTTAAGTCCGAGACCTGTGATCTCCTTAACAGCCTTGATAACTGCCATTTTGTTTTCGCCGATTTCAGCAAGAACAACGTCGAAGGAATCCTTCTCTGCTGCTGCGGTTTCGCCGCCTGCTGCGGGAGCTGCAACTACAGCTGCTGCTGCAGAAACGCCAAACTCCTCTTCAAGTGCTTTAACGAGCTCATTGAGCTCAAGAACGGTGAGGCTCTTAACCTCTTCGATCATTGCAAGAATTTTCTCTGATGCCATGATAATTTTCCTCCATATTTTGTATTTCCCGTCATAGCGGGTGATAAAATGTTTGCGCTATGCGCTTTTTAAAATAAAATTAACTCGCGTATTTACGCAGACTGCTTCTGTGCAATCTGGTCGAGTACCATCGCAAGTCCTGCGATAGGCGAATTGAGGCTTCCAAGCATTTTTGCAATGAGAACCTCCTTGGGCGGAATTGCTGCGATCTCGTTAACGGTTGCAGCGTCGATAACCTTACCGTCCATAAATCCTGCTTTAACCGAGAAGACATCTCCCTCGATCTGTTTTGCATACTTGCAAATAACTCTTGCAGCTGCCATGGGGTCGTCCTTGCTGATTGCAAGAGCGGTTGTACCATTAAGCTGCTCGTCAAGCTCGCTCATTTCGAGATTGTTAAAAGCAAAGCGGAGAATAGTGTTTTTAACAACTGCGTACTCAACGCCTGCCTCACGAAGCTCACGACGAAGCTTGGTATCGTCCTCAACATTGATTCCGATGTAGTTAACAAGAACACCTGCAGAAGCACCTTTAATCTTTTCAGTAAGCTCTGCTACCTGCTGCTGTTTTGCTAAAAGAACCTTTTCACTGGGCATAGTTTTCACCTCCCGAAGTTTGTGTAAATCAAAAAGCTCTTCCCGCTGGCGCAGAAAGAGCTTTAAAGCATCAAAAACCTATGGTCTGATGTTTCTCCTCCTCGGCCGGCGGGCGTCTGCCCTTTACGCAATAAATGCACCTGCTGTCTACAGAATTGACAACAATTATATTATACCGATTTTCTCGGCATTGTCAAGCATTATTTTCCTAAAACTTATGCGCCGTACTTCGCAGTGTTGATGCGGATACCGGGGCCCATAGTTGTAGAAATAACGCAGGACTTGATGTACTGACCCTTTGCAGCGGCGGGCTTAGCCTTGATAACTGCGCCGATAAGAGCATCAAAGTTCTCACCGAGCTTTTCAGCACCAAAGGATGCCTTACCGATGGGGCAGTGAATGATG
>CAZDSQ010000054.1:0-11619 GCA_964508295.1 uncultured Oscillospiraceae bacterium
CTCGTGCTTTGCACGAATATAGCTGAGGCACACTTCCTTACGGAGTGTGCCTCAATGGAAGCTTTTTTGCGCTTAATTTAGAATTATTCAGCGTCTTGTGCGGGAGCATCCTCGGCGGGAGCATCCTCACAGCCGCAGGGGCAATCACAATCATCGCAATCGAGATCGTCAAAATCATAATCGTCAAAACAAAATTCTTCCTCAGCCTCAGCATCACGACGAAGCTTTAAGAAATAAAGAACACCTGCAACTGCTGCAGCGATAAGAGCTACTAAGCCAATAAGTGCTAATACCTTTTTCATAAATCAAAACCTCCGTTCAGTTTCTATATTTATATTATATCCGCCATTTACAAAAAAATCAAGAGGTAATAATAATTTGTGGCAAATAAAGTAAAAAAGAGGCGCATAGCGCCTCTTTTATTTATTTTATAATGCTTCTGCCGGTCATTTCCTCGGGCTGAGGAAGGTCTAAGATTTTGAGCATTGTGGGAGCAATGTCGGCAAGAACGCCGCCATCTCTAAGCTCACAATCGTAACCGATTACGCAGAAAGGAACGGGATTTGTTGTATGAGCTGTGAAAGGCTCGCCGTTCTCATCACGCATGTGGTCTGCATTACCGTGGTCAGCGGTGATAATAACGGTTCCTTCCATATCGAGAACCGAGTTTACAACCCTGCCAACGCAGGTATCAACTGCCTCAACTGCAGCAACTGCAGCCTCAAACACACCTGTGTGTCCAACCATATCGCAGTTTGCAAAGTTAAGGATAATAACGTCGTATTTTCCGCTCTCGATGCGCTCTACAACGTTATCGGTGACCTCGTAAGCGCTCATCTCAGGCTTCAAGTCATAGGTTGCGACCTTGGGAGAATTGACAAGGCATCTATCCTCGCCCTCGCAAACCTTTTCAACGCCACCGTTAAAGAAGAATGTTACGTGTGCATACTTCTCGGTTTCGGCAATTCTGAGCTGAGAAAGTCCGTTTTTGGAAAGGTACTCGCCAAAGGTGTTTTCAAGCGACTGAGGCTTAAAGGCTACCTCAACGTTAGGCATAGTTGCATCGTACTGAGTCATACAGACAAAGTGAGGCAGGACTGCGCCGCCGCGTCTTTCAAAGCCGCTGAAATCCTCATCAACTAAAGTTCTTGTAATCTCTCTTGCTCTGTCGGGGCGGAAGTTAAAGAAGATGACAGAGTCATTTTTCTTTATCTCTGCGTTCTTCTCACAAACTACAGGAACGACAAACTCGTCGGTTACGCCATCATCATAAGAAGCTCTTACTGCGCCCACTGCATCGGGATTGAAAATTCCCTCTCCGTAAACCATTGCGCTGTAAGCCTTTTCGACTCTTTCCCAACGGTTATCGCGGTCCATAGCGTAGTATCTGCCCATAACGGTTGCAATCTTGCCGACACCGATTCTGTCAAGCTCGCTCTGAAGCTCGCTAACGAAGTCAGCACCTGATGCGGGAGGAACATCACGTCCGTCAAGGAAGCAATGCACGTAAACTTCTTTTACGCCGAGAGATTTTGCCATCTCTACAAGGCCGTAAAGATGCTCGTTGTGGCTGTGAACGCCGCCGTTTGAAAGGAGGCCCATAAAATGCAGGGCCGAGCCGTTATCTGCGGCGTTCTTCATAGCGGTAACGAGGGTTACGTTCTTATTAATTTCACCCTCTTTGATATTTTTGGTAATTCTGGTAAGCTCCTGATAAACGATTCTGCCTGCACCGATGTTAGTGTGTCCAACCTCGCTATTACCCATCTGACCGTCGGGGAGGCCTACGTCAAGGCCCGATGCGCCAATCTCGGTTATGGGGTTTTCGGCAAAAATGCGGTCAAGGTTAGGGGTGTTTGCGCTGAAAATAGCGTTGTCCTTCTCCCCTGCGTTGCCAAATCCGTCAAGAATCATTAAAACCAAAGGTTTTTTACTCATTTTAAAAATTCCTCTTTTTTAATTTATTTGCTTGCTGCCTTAACAATAACGCTAAAATCATTAGCCTTAAGAGATGCGCCGCCGATAAGGCCGCCGTCAACGTGCTCCTGAGCAACGAGCTCGTCAGCGTTTGCGGCGTTCATAGAGCCACCGTACTGAACTGTAACAGTCTCAGAGGCGTCCTTGCCGTAAACCTCGGCAATAGCGGCACGAACATAGCCGTTACCCTCATTTGCCTGCTCTGCAGTAGCGGTAACGCCTGTGCCGATAGCCCAAACAGGCTCGTAAGCAATAATGATATTTTCAAGTTGCTCTTTGGAAACGTTTGTAAGAGCCATCTTGGTCTGATACTTAAGTAAGGTTTCGGTGTAGCCGAGCTCACGCTGCTCAAGGGTTTCACCAACGCAAACGATTGCCTTAAGGCCTGCATTTACAGCGGCAAGTGTGCGAAGGTTAACAGTCTGATCGGTCTCACCGAAATACTGTCTGCGCTCGCTGTGGCCGATTACAACATACTCAACGCCGCAAGCGGTAAGCATCTCAGCCGAAACCTCACCTGTGTAAGCGCCCGAAGCCTTGAAATGAACGTTCTCAGCGCCGATCTTGATGTTAGAGCCCTTTGCGGCTTCTACTGCGGCGGCAATATCAACATAAGGCACACAGAGAACGACATCACAATCTGCTCCTGCAACAAGGGGCTTCATCTCGTTAATGAGTGCTGTAGTTTCAGCGGGGGTCTTATTCATTTTCCAGTTACCAGCGATAACTGCTTTTCTAACTGCTTTATTCATTTTAATTTTCCTCTCTTATCGCAAATTTGCAGGCAGCCTTTTAGGCCGCCTGCAACATAAATTTACTTATTTATCTTCAAGGCAGGCAATTCCGGGAAGCTCAAGGCCCTCGAGGAATTCAAGTGATGCACCGCCACCGGTTGAAACGTGGCTCATCTTATCGGCAAAACCGAGCTTTTCAACTGCTGCTGCACTATCACCGCCGCCGATGATAGAGATTGCGCCCGACTGTGCAATTGCATTAGCAACTGCGTGAGTTCCTGCCGCAAAGTTCTTCCACTCGGAAACGCCCATAGGTCCGTTCCAGACAACAGTTCCTGCACCAACAAGAGTTTTAGCATAAAGCTCCTGAGTTTTCTCGCCGATGTCAAGACCCATCCAACCGTCAGGAATAGAATCGGAATAGATGCTCATAAACTGAGTATTCTCGTCGTACTCTCTGCCGATTACGTTATCAACGGGAAGAAGGAAGTTAACCTTCTTCTCTTTTGCCTTTGCAAGAATCTCGTTAGCAAGGTCAAGCTTGTCTTCCTCGCAGATAGAGGTTCCGATACAGTGGCCCATAGCCTTAAAGAAGGTGTAAGCCATACCGCCGCCGATGATGATGGTATCGCACTTCTCAAGCAGGTTATTGATAACACCGATCTTATCCGAAACCTTTGCGCCGCCGAGGATGGCAACGAAGGGTCTCTGAGGATTCTCAAGAGCAGCGCCCATGATGCTGATCTCCTTCTGAATGAGGTAACCGCAAACTGAAGGCAGATAGTGAGAAACTCCCTCAGTTGAAGCGTGTGCTCTGTGAGCGGTACCAAAAGCATCGTTTACGAAAATGTCAGCAAAAGAAGCGAGCTTCTTTGCAAACTCGGGATCATTCTTTGTTTCTTCCTTGTGGAAACGAACGTTCTCAAGGAGAGCAACCTCGCCATCCTTAAGGGAATCAACGATAGCCTGAGCGTCATCACCGATAACGTCCTTTGCCATTTTAACCTCGCATCCGAGAAGCTCAGCAAGTCTGACTGCTACGGGAGCAAGCGAATATTCCATTTTAAACTCGCCCTTGGGACGACCCATGTGAGAGCAAAGGATAACCTTTGCGCCGTTATCCTTAAGATACTCTATGGTCTTAAGAGCGCCTCGAATTCTCTTATCGTCAGCAATTTTACCATCCTTAAAAGGAACGTTAAAATCGCAACGGACAAGAACTCTTTTTCCGCTTACGGAAATGTCTTCAACAGTTTTTTTGTTAACAGATGTCATTTCAATATCATCCTTTCAATGAAATCTAAATTATTATTAAATTTATACCTAAACTATTCTATACCATAATCCCAAAATTTTCAAGATAAATTTTTAACAAAACAAGGAATTTTTGATATTTTTTTACTGTTTAATCAAAAAGCGTGCCGAAATTTTGAAGCTTTGGAAAATTCCACTGCCTCAAAACCTCATAAACCCCTATTGCGACCGAGTTTGAAAGGTTAAGACTTCTCGCCTCTGAGCGCATCGGCATTCTGACGCATTTATCGCGGTTTTGTAAAAGCAAACTTTCTGGAAGTCCCTTGTCTTCCCTGCCGAAAAAGAGATAACAGCCGTCAGGGTAAGCCGTCTCGCTGTATACCTGCTTTGATTTGGTGCTGAAGAAGAAAAATTTGTCATTTTCAGCGCTATGTTTTTCTAAAAAGTCTGCAAGGCTATCATAATATGTGATATCAAGCATATGCCAGTAATCTAAACCTGCGTGCTTTAATTTTTTGTCGTCGATCGCAAATCCCATCGGTTTTACAAGGTGCAGTCTTGCACCGGTTACAGCGCAGGTTCTTGCGATATTTCCCGTGTTTTGCGGAATCTGAGGCTCGACGAGTACAATGTTAATTTGTGCCATAATTTTCCCTTTATTCTTTGTGTTTTATTAGTTTTTTCGGACAAAATATAATTGTAAGCGAAACAGAAAGGAGAAATAAAAATGAAAAAGAAATCCTCAAAAATGGCAACCGGAATGGTAATCGGTGTTGCCGCAGGAGTTACCCTCGGCGCTCTCGGAGCTATGAAAATTCCTGAAGTTGCCAACTCGAAATTTGTTAGACAATCAAAGAAAGCAATCAAGAAAAATGCAAACAAAATGATTGGGACTGCTCAAAGCATTGTTGATTCCATTCCCAGAATGCTCGGCTAAACCTTACAAAAGGGATGATTTCTTAAAGAAATCATCCCTTTTTGGTTTTATTTCTGATAGAATGTGAACTCGGTTTTTACCTTAAACGAGCTTAGGTCTGTAATCTCGACATTCACATAATCGTTATCGATTATAATTCTCCAGGGGCGCGATTTTTCGTTCTTCAGAGTTCCAAAATCGTCTACAAGGAACTCAAAATATGCGCTTCCTACGTGGTCATTATTCACATTGGAAACGGTTATATTTCCTGTAATATCGTAGATCTCATGACCTGTAAAATTTCTAATATAGCCGTCAACAACAAGGTCGCCGTCATCATTAAATCTTGCATAATAACCGACAAAGTTAACTCCCTCGCGGATACCGCCGTTTTCGTCGATTATCTTAATTCGCCTTTCGTGCTCGGCAGTCATCTCGTCTGTCATTTCGCTTTCGAGCGCGTTCGGCCCGTAACTTATAGGACTTTCAGACTCGACTATAACGACCGCAGCTATAACAGCGGCAATAAGCACGACTATAACAGATGCACAAACAGCAATTATTGTTTTTGTCTTTTTAGTGTTTTTGTCACCGTTTAATGCATAATCAGCAGATTGTTTCTTTAAAGCTTCAAGCTCCTGTGAAACTATATCAATTTCCTGTATAGTGTTTTTCTTGGCCATAAAAGTTCTCCGTCCGTTTATTTTTTACGAAAATCAGTTTATCATATTTTTATAAAAAGCACAAGACCTTATTTGTAAACAATTTTCAGACTAAATGTCTTATGCGATTCTTTTTTTCTAAACTCGATATTTTGAGAAGCCGCAACAATTTCTTTGCCGAGTTTATTATTAGCCTCATCAATTATTGCAAAATAATTTTTTGAAAGATATGAAGTAATCGCAGAGTAATCCCAATTTGTAAATGCCATTGGTGCCTGCTCATATTTGTTTCTTGCGGCGTATGCAACAGCCTTTGCAAAATTATCCACACTGAGCTCCGCAAATCTTAAACCAAGATAATCAAAATAGTTGTATTTTGTGGCGGTTGCACTTGGAATTGAGTGATTGTTATCCTTAATTGTATGGTCTGTTTTTACCTGAGAATCGCTCAAGTTAAAATAAGTAAATTCCAAAACCTGAGCTCCGTCTTTCATCACGGGATCATCAGATGTAACATCTATGTGGTAATACTTTCCGTCAAGCTCCACCATATTCCAGGCATGCGACTCGGTTGAGCTACCGTTATCAAGCTCGCCCTTTACAACTATGCTCTGTATTCCCGCTTCTCTCGCAAGATACTGGAAGGCATAGGCATAGCCCTCACAAACCGCAACGCCGTTTACAAGCGCACCGTACATATTGTGGGCGTTTTCGGCCTTATAGCTTGTATCATACTTACAGTTATTTACAAGGTAGTTATGGATATAAAGCTCGCGGTCAAAGGCGGTCATAGAGCTGTTTATGCCTTTTAAAACCTTATCAACAGCGGTCTTTACCTTATCGTCCATAGCCTTTATTTTAGCGGCGTCGCCGTCGCAGAGCATATTGGAAAGCGAAATATTCAGTACCTTATTTCCCAAGAAGGTGTAGTAGCAGGTGTTGCCTCTCCAGAAATGCTGCGGATAGTCATCTCTGTAATAGTTATAGGCGTTTTCGGCTTCTTGTTTTGTTATATCAAAGTCAAAATCGACCTGCTTTTCATAGTTCCCAAACTTCTCAGCAAAAAGCATATACGCCTTTTTCTCAGCCTCTGTTCCGTTCTTTGAGAGCTCAAGCCAGCCGTAATACTTATCCTCTGTAACGGGATCAAGCGTTACATTCACAACAGAAGCCTGCGACGAGGTTGTAGTCATTTTTTTGGACGAGGTTGTAGTGGTCTTGTTTGACGAAAGCTCATCGCGCAGGGTTGCGCTGGTTGTTGTTATCTGAAAGCTTTCCTTTGAAGATGTTGAAATTATAGACGAGCTGCTCTGATTAACCATTGACGAAGTACTAACTTTTGATGACTCTGGCGCAGACTCCGACTGCGCTTGACCGCTTACATCAGCCTGATTTTCAACATTTGACGCGGTTTCGCTGCCGCTGAGAGCCGAACTGCCATACTTGCCGCCACCCTCTTCACCACAAGAAGAGAATACAAGCATAAGCACCATACATAGTGCCATAAAAAGCGTTAAACTCTTTTTCATCAGTTTTCCTCCTCGTGACCTACAAGAATCTTATATAGTTCATTTTTTCTGTAGCCACTTTGCTTTGCCATAAGGCGAGCGGCATCGTTTTTGCTTTTTCCCGAACGCACCATTTCGAGCATTATCTCAAGGCAATCCTCCAAGGAATATTCCTCGATTTTTTTCTCGGTGCCTTCCAAGACCAGAACATACTCGCCGCGCGGGTCATTTAACTCATAATATGTAACAGCGCTATCAAGAGTTAAGAGTAGCACCTCTTCGTGTATCTTTGTAAGCTCTCGACAGAGCGAAATTCTTCTCTCTCCACCAAAATATTTCTTAAAATCAGATAGGGTTGCGCGGAGTTTATGAGGAGCCTCGTAGAAGATCATCGTTCTTGTTTCATCTTTTAGCTCTTCAAGGTGCTCAAATCTGCTTTTTTTCGAGGTTGACAAAAAGCCCTCAAAGCAAAATCTCGAGCAGGAAATTCCCGAAACTGCTATTGCAGACATTGCGGCGGTAGGACCGGGGACGACCTCAATGGCTATTCCCTCTTTTCTGCAGAGGGCAACAAGGTCTTCACCGGGGTCAGAAATGCAGGGCATACCCGCATCGGTTACGATAGCGCAGTTTTCGCCCGCCATAATTCTGTCAGCAATCTGCACACCTTTTTCGGTGCGGTTATGCTCATAGTAGCTTATAAGAGGCTTCTTTATTTCAAAATGGTTTAAAAGCCTTAAGGTCACTCTTGTATCCTCAGCGGCTATAAAATCAACCTTTGCAAGTGTTTCAACTGCTCTGGGAGTCATATCCGAAAGGTTTCCTATCGGAGTTCCCACAACATAAAGCTTTCCCGACATTTATTCACATCCCATTACTGTATATATCGATTTAATTTCTCTCTGACCCTCGTCGGAGTCAATAACTAATGGCGGCATAACCTCCAAAAAGGGCTTTGCGCCCTTCTTGCCTTCGATTAAAACAAGCCAAGGCTTTTGAGAAATTGAGGAATATATCATTCTCATTCTTTTAGGCTCGATTGAGTTTTTTCGCATAGCGTCAAAGCAGTCGCAAAGGCGTTCGCTCTTTTGGCAGATGCAAAATCTGCCGCCGAATTTAAGCATTTTGTTTGCCGCCTGTGCCGCATCGTAAATACTCAGAGAGCCTTCCTCTCTTGCCTTTGCCCGCTCCTCTTTGGGAGATTTTGCGCCGCTGTTTTCCTTATAATAAGGAGGATTGCAGATAACTAAATCAAGGCTGGTGTTTTCGATATTACGAGAAACAAGCTCTCTATCTCTGACATCGCCGCAGATAACCTTTATATTGTTAAGGTTATTTTTTTCGGCAGACGCCTCTATAAGCTTAGCAGCATCATTCTGAATTTCAACCGCAAAGATTTCGAGATTCTTTTTGCGCTTGCAAATCAAAAACGGAATAATTCCGCAGCCCGAGCCGATATCGCATATACGGCTTGCGGGGCGCGAAAGGGCAAAATTCTCGAGCAAAACGGCATCTGTACCAAAGCGGTGATGCTCGTTTATTGCTACAGACAATCCGCCTACGTCCTGCCACTCTATCCTTAAGTTCCTCATCAAAAAATCAGCATCCTTGAGTTTTCATATCTCGGGGCGACATCAAGCTCATAGTCAACGCCCATTTCAAAGCCCTCACAGCATAGCGCAAGATTAACGGTTTCAAATGCAATTTCGGGTGTGTTGTTCTGCTCGCTTAAATGTGCTAGTAAAAACCTTCTATTGCCGCCTTTCACAAGCTCCACAACGGTCTTAGCGCAGTCATTATTAGAAATATGACCGCAGCCGCCGGAAATGCGCTGGCGGAGCAAAAATGGATATGCGGCATTGCACATAAGCATACCTTCATCGTAGTTTGCTTCAATTATATTCAAATCAGCGCCCTTGATGCTACAAAAAAGCGCATCGTCAATATGCCCTGCATCCGTTGAGTAAACTACGCGGCGTTTATCGGCGGTAGTTATCCTATAGCCTACCGCATCAGCGGCATCGTGATAGACCTCAAATGCAGAAAACGAAGTTCTACCGAGATTATATACTGTCGCCTTTTCTATAATATGTATATTATTTTCCACCGATGGAGCGTGAAAAAGGAGTTTTTCAGCCGTCTTTTCGGTTGCATAAACGGGAATATCAGTTTTCTTGCAGAAAACCTCAAGACCTTTAATATGGTCAATATGCTCGTGGGTGATAAGCAAAGCCTCAATCTGCTCTAAACTCATCCCCGCATTTTCCAAGCCAGCCTTTGTTTTGGAAAAGCTGAGACCTATATCAACCAAAACGCCGCTCTCGGCATCACCAACAAAGGTACAGTTTCCGTTGCTGCCACTCGACAAGGTAAAAACACGCGCCATAAAAATCCTACTTTCATAAAACAATCGGCAAAGCTGGGAAAATCCCCTCTTTGCCGAAAACCGTTTAAAAACTATTTACATTGCGGCAGAAATCTGAGAATCGGGGACCTCTACTTTTCTGATATCCGCTCCGAGAGCACAAAGCTTGACCTCGAAATTTTCATATCCTCTTTCAATATGATAAATATCCTCAACCTCGGTCTCACCGTCACCGCAGAGGCCTGCGATTACAACCGCCGCGCCTGCTCGAAGGTCAGTAGCCTTAACGGGAGCCGCCTTAAAAGAGTCGATACCCTCAATAACGGCCATTTTACCGTCTACCTTAATATCTGCGCCCATTTTCTGAAGCTCAGAAACATAGCGGAAGCGATTATCCCAAACGCCTTCGGTGATGGTACTTGTACCCTCTGCCATACAGGCAACAACCGCCATTTGAGGCTGCATATCTGTCGGAAATCCGGGATAAGGCAGGGTTTTTATATCAATTTTTGTAAGCTTCTTATTCGCAGTTATACGAATAGCCTCGTCAAACTCCTCGACCTCGACGCCCATTGCCTCGAGCTTTGCGGTTATAGGCTTCATATGCTTGGGAATAACGTTCTTAACAAGAACGTCTCCGCCCGTTGCTGCAGCGGCAACCATATAGGTTCCTGCTTCGATCTGGTCGGGGATTATTGCATAGTCAGTTCCGTGCATCTGGGAAACGCCGTGAATTTTAATAACGTCTGTTCCCGCTCCCATAATGTTAGCGCCCATAGAGTTTAGGAAGTTAGCAAGGTCAACGATATGAGGCTCTTTTGCAACGTTTTCAAGAATGGTTACACCAGTTGCTCTAACGGCGGCTAACATAGCATTCATTGTTGCTCCAACCGAAACCTTATCAAAGAACACCTGATTACCTATAAGTCGGTCAGCGTGAACGTCGAGCATACCTTCCTCTATCTCGGCGGTTGCACCCAGAGCCTCAAAGCCCTTTATATGCTGGTCGATAGGTCTGACACCGAAATCGCATCCGCCTGGCATAGAAACCCTTGCATGACCGTATCTACCGAGCATACTGCCCCAGAAATAATAGGAGGCGCGCATCTTGCAGCTCAACTCATAAGGAATGGTTGTTGTATTTAAATGTGTGGTATCGATCTCAATAGTAGTCTTATTGATATAGCGAACCTTTGCACCAAGCTCGCTTAAAATTTTAAGTGTTGTAAAAACATCTCTGATATCGGGGACATTCTCAATAACGCAAACACCCTCGGCAAGAACTGTTGCCGAAAGAATGGCGACTGCGGCATTTTTTGCGCCGCTGATCGTAACCTCGCCTTTTAATGCGTTTCCCCCACGAATGACATATTTTTCCAAAACAGCACTCTCCCTGTTTTTTTATGTTAAATTTAGAAATTAGTCCATTACATAATAGTTCTATTGTATTATACTATATCCACAAAAAAATATCAAGTGTTATTTATTTACAAATTGATTACAGATATTCTGCTTTGTGCCTCGTCCAGAATTTCACGGCATATCATAATCTGACGGTCGCATATTTTATCAAGTCCCTCGGGGCGCTCGCTCTCGCACATAAGCTCGGAAAAAACATTATAAAGCGCCTGCTGAATATAGTAGGCGCGCATCAGCATATCGGTTTCCGAAACTATCGGGCTTTTATTTTGGGTGTCGTTATCGTTTGTGGCAAGCTCCTCATAAAACATTCTATTGAGCGCCGCCGTTTGCTCGTATTTCTTTTTTAGCTGCGGGTCGCCCGTGTATTGCGCAAAGCGTTTCATCTCATCGGCCGCCCAGAGCTGATAATCGGCAAGCTTTCGGCGCAGTTTCTCATCTTGATTTTGCATTTTTTCATTCCTCCCATTTTATTTTTGGAGCATTTTAAAGGTTTATTCTAAGGTTAATTTTCCTTTTTAAACACAGAACAAATTTAATTTCAATTTTTTTACAAAAAATGCAAAAAAACACTTGCCAAAGCAAAACGCTTGTGATATAATTTATCGGTAAAACACACGCCGTGCAATTGACGGGACAGTGCCGACTAGTCGGTTACCTCGCAAAGTGCGTGCGGCGGAGGTTAAAAACTGTTAGGAGGAAAAACAAATGTCAGTAGTTTCAATGAAGCAGCTTCTTGAAGCAGGTGTTCACTTTGGACACCAGACCAGAAGATGGAACCCCA
>CAZDSQ010000055.1:0-11357 GCA_964508295.1 uncultured Oscillospiraceae bacterium
GGCAGATAAAGCGAACAGCTTGTGGTGCTGCGGTCAAAACGGCTTGCCGTTTTGGACACCGCGAACCGTTTAGGGCGGACTCCCTCTCTCTTTTTAAGTCTTCTTTGCTTCCTTTCTTTGACGAAAGAAAGGAAGCGCCCTCGCGGCGTGAGCGAAACAAAAATATCACATAAAAAAATAAAAGCTGCTACGCATTATTGCGTAGCAGCCTTTTTGTTTAGAATATTCCCTGTGCGAGCATTGCCTCTGCAACCTTTTCAAAGCCTGCGATGTTTGCGCCTGCAACAAGGTCATAGCCAAAGCCGTACTTCTCGGAAGCCTCAACCGAAACGGTGTAGATGTGCTTCATAATGCCCTTAAGCTTGTCGTCAACTTCCTCGGCGCTCCAAGAGTAGCGCATAGAGTTCTGGCTCATTTCAAGAGCCGAAACCGCAACGCCGCCTGCGTTTACTGCCTTAGAGGGAGCAACAACGCAAGACTTCTGCAGGAGAGCAAGTGCGTCGTTGGTGGTAGGCATATTGGAAACCTCAATGTAGTACTTGATTCCGTTTGCGACAATCTTCTCAGCGGTCTCGAGGTTTACCTCGTTCTGAGTTGCGCAGGGCATCAGAATGTCAGCCTTAACGCCCCAAGGCTTCTCGCCAGGGAAATACTCTACGCCGAATTTCTTAGCGTAGTCCTCAACCTTGCCGCTACCGTAAGAGCGCATCTGAAGCATATATGCGATCTTTTCCTCGGTGCATACGCCGTCGGGATCGTAAACGTATCCGTCAGGTCCCGAAAGGGTTACAACCTTTGCGCCTAGCTCGGTTGCCTTTCTTACAACGCCCCATGCAACGTTACCGAAGCCCGAGATTGCGATGGTCTTGCCCTTCAAATCCTCGCCAAAGTGCTTTAAGACCTGCTCTGCATAGTAGATAGCGCCGAAACCAGTAGCTTCGGGGCGGATAAGCGAGCCGCCGTAGGAAAGGCCCTTACCGGTCAAAACGCCGTTTTCAAACTTTGCCTTAAGACGTCTGTACTGTCCGTAGAGGTAGCCTACCTCTCTGCCGCCAACACCGATGTCGCCTGCGGGAACGTCAACGTCGGGTCCGATATATCTGTAAAGCTCGGTCATAAATGCCTGACAGAAGCGCATTATCTCTGCATCGGAACGGCCGATGGGATTGAAGTCCGAGCCGCCCTTTGCGCCGCCGATGGGAAGACCTGTAAGGCTGTTCTTAAAGGTCTGCTCAAAGCCGAGGAACTTTATAATTCCCGAATAAACGCTGGGGTGGAAACGAAGGCCGCCCTTGTAGGGACCGATGGCGCCGTTAAACTGGAAACGGTAGCCGCGGTTTACGTGGGTATTGCCCTCATCGTCTGTCCAGACAACGCGGAAGGTAAACATTCTCTCAGGCTCAACAATTCTTTCAAGAATTGCGGCCTTTTCATATTCGGGGTGCTTTTCAACAACCGGCTCAATAGATTTAAAAACCTCTTCAACCGTTTGAACAAATTCGGGTTCGCTTGCGTTCTTTTCTCTTACGGTTTCAAGAACTCTGTCGATATATTTACTCACGATACATCTTCCTCTCCAAAAATAAAAAAAGATTGTTTTTATTTTATTATATCTCAAACTCTCTGTCAATAGAATTTGGTCAAAAATGAAATGTTTTTACAGAATATTAAAATCATCCTGCAAAATTCCTGCATTTTACCTGTGTTTTGCAGGATTTCTGCAAGTTTTGTTCATTTTTCCTGCATTTATATTCCCATCTCGTGAAGCCTTTGCCAGAGCTGATCGGCGTAGTTTAGGTGGCCTCCCTCGCCGATCTCAAGAGCGCAGTTGTTTTCCGCGCCTGCCGCCTTGTAGATAAGCTTAATCTTTTCAAAGCCCTCGTGCGTCGGCTCTATCGGGAAAATCTTGTCCTCTTTTCCTGCGGCAATAACAAGCTTTCTCGGCGCGATAAGGCCTGCAATGTCATGCATTTCAAAATATTTTCTGATGCCGGGAATATGGTTGCAAAGGCAATGCGGCATAGCGGCAATAGAAGCCTCGTAGCTGCAGATGGAGCAGGACGGCGCTGCGGCGGTTATCCTCTCGTCCATGGCGGCAAGGTAATACGTGGCCGTTCCGCCGCCCGAGTTGCCTGTGCAGACGATATCGGTCATATCGACCTCGCTGAAGTTCTCGGCTACCGCATCAAGAATCTTCATACCGTCCCAGACACGCTCGCCGATAACGGTTCTGCCTATAAGAATTGCGATTTTAGAAGCCTCGGTGCAGCTAGTGCCATAGCCCTCAAGGCTGCTTTCGCCAAAATTTCTCGCCTCGATAACAAGGGCGCACCTGCCCTCTTTAATAGCACGGGGAGCCATAGCTCTGTGGTGCCAGCTTTTAAGCGATTTCTCATCTGCCTCGTTTTTGGCGACTCCCAAAGCGATGTGCATTCCGCTTCCGTGTCCACTTAAGCATATAGTAAGAGGCGCCTTTTCTACACCCTTGGGAACGAGCAGGTGACAGGGAACGAGGTAACCAGGCTCGGTTTCCACAGTAAAGCGGTACTCAACGCAATCTTCCAGCTCTTTTTTGTACTCGATATGGAGAGTGGGCTCACACACTTTTAAGGGCAGACCCAAAAGCTCGGCAAGCTTTGCCTTGGCCTCTTTTTTCCACTCTTTAAGGTCCATTCCCTCCTCAAAGCTAAGAAGCGGCTTCATACTTTTAAGGGTCTCATACTCGTAAACGTGGCTGTTTGAGATTTTCATTTTTGCACCTTCTCCTGTATCAGAATAAGCTTTGGTTTACCTATATAATTAAGGCTGAATTTCTCGACCATTTTTCTTGCTTTTACAAGTGAGAAGCCGTCATATGCGGCCTCTACCTCGTGGGCGTCAAAGCCGAATGTTACGGGCGAGCCTTCCTCGCCAACCATCTGCCAGAACACAGGGTCGGGATAATTTCTGCCCTCACGTATTCCCAAAAAGTTAATTTCAAGGGGAACATTACATTCCCTTGCCGCGACGCATATCCTGCGCATCTCTTTTTTGTAAAGCTCTCTGTCGCCGACAAAGTTTACAACGTCGGGGTGGGCAACGTAGGTAAAATAGCCGCTCTTTATTCCCTCACAGACGGTGTCGACATATTCTTTCAGCCTGTCCTCGTCCTCGGTCTTTATCGAGTTGTGCTTGCCCTTGATATCGCCGTTGCTGTAATGCTGGCCCAAAATAAGATATTCTGCTCCAAAATCTATAGCGGATTTAAGCATCCTATCAAAATAAGATGGATAGTATTCCGACTCAAAGCCGACCCTTATCTCTATCTCGGTTTTGTACTTTTCGCGTAGTGAGCATATCTCCTTAACATACTCTCTGCCCTCGCTAAACGGTACTCGGTAGTTAAACTCCTTGCCGTCATCACAGACAAAGGGAATATGGTCAGAAAATCCCATATACTTTATGCCGTTTTCGATTGCTCGTTTTACATACTCCTCAGGTGTGCCGCTCGCGTGGCGGCACCTTGGGGTATGAGAATGGTAATTATAGTTCATTTTTTCGCCCCCTGATCTATCAGCCCCATAATACCACATAAAGCCGCTTGTTTCAAGTCATTATCGGTTTTTTCTATTGTCATTTTTTAAACAATTAAAGGTTAATATTTGCAATATTTCTGTTAATTTTTAAATAGAAATAGTTACGCAACTGCTATAAAATATAGTTGTAAAAAATGCGGCCAAGCCGCTATATAAAGGAGATAATGTTATGACACCGAAAAAAATAGCAGTCCTCGGCGGCGGAAACGGCGCGCACACCATGGCGGCCGAATTTGCCATGAAGGGACACACAGTTAATCTTTACGAAATGCCCCGGTTTAAGCACAATATGAAAAAGGTTTTTGAAACCAAGACCATCAGGCTTCAGGGAAACATCAAGGAGCTTCAGGGGCCTGTTGAGCTCAATATGGTAACAGACGACATCGAGGCCGCAGTTGAAGGTTGCCGTTACATCTGCATCGTTGCTCCCGCTTTTGCACATGCGGGCTACGCAAAGCTCTTAAAAGGCAAGCTTCACAAGGATCAAATCGTTGTAACCTACCCCGGTGCATTCTCGGCGCTCGTGCTTAAAAACGAGTTTGGCGACGATCCCGACTGTCCTGTTTTTGCAGACGCAAACAACCTCCCCTACGACTCCCGCCTTGTTGAAAAAGGCTCCGACACTGTCAATGTTTTCGGCAGAAACCCCATCAACATTGCATTTCTCCCCGCTGACAAGGGAAGCGAGTTTATCGACGAGATGCGCGAGGATATGTTTCCCTTTGAGAAGATCTACACCGACGTTTTAGAGTGCGGACTTGCTATAGTTAACCCCGACTGGCACGCCGGCCCCGTTCTCTTCAACATTTCAAACATCGAGCGTCCTCAGGTAAACTTCTTCCTCTACGAGCACGGCTGGACTCCATCGGCTTGCCGCCTTAACATCGCCATGGACAAGGAGCGCAAGGCTATCGGCGAGGCTCTTGGATACAATCTTCGTCCCATGGAAGACTTTGCTGGCCGTCCCGATGACTACGAGTGGACCTGGCAGGATCTTTACAAGGAGGGCCACGGCTCTATCGGCCTTACCCCCATTTGCGGCCCCAACGACATAAACAGCCGTTATCTTACAGAGGATATTCCTTTTGGTCTTGTTCCCTGGGCAGCTATTGCTGAGGTTATCGGCGTTCCTATGCCTCTTACCAACGGCTTCATTGACATTATCAATGTTGTGCACGAAAAGGATTGGCGTAAAGAGGGCTGCGGATTAGACGAGCTCGGAATTAAGGGAATGGATAAGGACACCCTTCTTAAATATGTCCGTACCGGCGAGAGATAATATATGCCAGTTGCAAAAGGCATTCGCAGACAAGGATAATTTGTGGGGTGAGGCGACCTACTGTAAATATCGGCGCTACGTCCTCGACAGTCCGTTTTCACGGCAGGAGTAAACCCCTGCCCTGCAATCCTTAAAAATAAATCCCCTGCCACACAGCAGGGGATTTTAATTATATCTTGGTGCGTTTTAACTTAATACATTCCCATACCGGGGTTTGCGGGAGCAGCAGGAACGGGATTTTCCTCTTTTTTATCGGCGACCAGCGACTCGGTTGTGAGAACCATAGAAGCGACCGATGCGGCGTTCTGAAGAGCGCTGCGGGTTACTTTAGTCGGGTCAACGATACCGCTTGCGATCATATCGCAGTAGGTCTCGGTTGCGGCATCAAAGCCGTAGCCAACCTTGCGGGAGCGGCGAATCTTGTCGATGATAACAGAGCCTTCAAGGCCTGCGTTTGCGGCAATCTGGCGGATAGGCTCTTCAAGAGCACGGAGCACGATCTTTACACCTGTTTTGATGTCGCCTTCGCATGTTGCGGCAAGCTTTTCAACTGCAGGGATCGCATTAAGAAGTGCGGTACCGCCGCCTGCAACGATTCCCTCTTCAACTGCGGCGCGGGTTGCCGAAAGAGCGTCCTCAATGCGCAGTTTCTTTTCCTTCATTTCGATCTCGGTAGCGGCACCAACCTTGATAACTGCAACACCGCCCGCAAGCTTTGCAAGGCGCTCCTGAAGTTTCTCACGGTCGTACTCAGAGGTGGTGGAAGCAATCTGATTTTTGATCTGTCCGACTCTTGCGCGGATAGCCTCGCTATCGCCTGCGCCGTCAACGATGATGGTGTTCTCTTTCTGAACCTTTACCTGACGGGCGCGGCCGAGCATATTAATGGTAGCGTCCTTAAGCTCAAAGCCAAGCTCGCTGCTGATGACCTGCCCGCCTGTAAGAACGGCGATGTCCTGAAGCATCTCCTTGCGTCTGTCGCCAAAGCCGGGAGCCTTAACTGCAACGCAGGTGAATGTTCCGCGAAGTCTGTTTACGATAAGGGTGGAAAGAGCCTCGCCCTCAACGTCCTCAGCAACGATAACAAGCTTTTTGCCTGCGTTTACTATCTGCTCGAGTAAGGGCAGAATGTCCTGAATAACAGAAATCTTTTTATCGGTAATAAGGATAAAGGCATCGTCAAGAACCGCCTCCATCTTGTCAGTGTCGGTTACCATATAGGGAGTGATGTAACCTCTGTCAAACTGCATACCTTCAACGATCTCGCTGTAGGTCTGAGCGGTCTTGGACTCCTCAACGGTGATAACGCCGTCTGCAGAAACCTTATCCATAGCCTCTGCAATAAGCTTGCCGACGGTTTCGTCAGCAGAAGAAATGGTACCAACTCTTGCAATATCGTCCGAGCCAGAAACCTTTCTTGAATTTTCAACAATGGACTTAACGGCAGTTTCAACCGCGAGGCTCATACCCTTTTTGATGTCCATGGGGTTTGCGCCTGCCTCAACGTTCTTCATTCCCTCACGAACCAAAGCCTGAGCGAGAAGAGTTGCGGTGGTAGTACCGTCACCTGCGGCGTCGTTAGTCTTGGTGGCAACCTCTTTGATGAGCTGTGCGCCCATATTCTCAAACGCACAGTCAAGCTCGATATCCTTTGCGATGGTTACACCGTCGTTTGTGATAAGGGGAGCGCCGAACTTCTTGTCAAGAACAACGTTTCTTCCCTTAGGTCCGAGTGTGATCTTAACGGTATTTGCAAGCTGGTCAATACCGCTCTGAAGAGCTTTACGGGCTTCAACGCCGTAAATAATTTCTTTAGCCATGGTCTATTCCTCCAAACTTATTCAACTATTGCAAGAATGTCGTCCTGACGAACGATCTTGTACTCAACACCGTCAACCTTAACGTCGGTGCCGCTGTATTTGCCGGTAAGCACTCTGTCGCCTACCTTAAGCATCATTTTAACTTCCTTGCCGTCAACGATTCCGCCGGGACCAACAGCGATAACTTCTGCGATCTGGGGCTTCTCCTGAGCCGCAGCAGTTAAGATAATGCCGCTTTTGGTGGTTTCCTCGGCTTCAACAGTCTTGATGACTACTCTATCTGAGAGAGGTTTAATTGTCATCTCTATCTCCTCCTTAAATTAGGTTACAATTTGATTAGCACTCTAACTCTCCAAGTGCTAAAACTATTGTACTACATAATCCGAAAATATCAAGTGGTTTCGGTAATATTTTTAAAAAAAGTTAACAATTTATTCCAACAAAATACGAGGTTTTTGTTTTTTTGCCCCGACCTACTTTTTGCGACAATTTTTTAACAAAAATGCAGTTTACCTCTTTACAAAACAATGCGAAAAATATATAATAAATATGTATGTGAATTTCGTACAGATAAACCGAAAGGAGTTTCAAAATATGAACTATTCATTGGAAGTTCAGCACATGTGCGCTCTGGCCAAAGGCCCGAAGCACGGTCCTGCCCCCATTCCCGAAGAGGGCAAATGGGTTCAGGCAAAAGAAATTTCGGACATTTCGGCTTACACCCACGGTGTTGGCTGGTGTGCCCCTCAGCAGGGTGCTTGCAAGCTCTCGCTGAATGTTAAAAACGGAATTATTGAGGAAGCCCTTGTTGAGACAATTGGCTGCTCGGGTATGACCCACTCTGCCGCTATGGCCGCAGAGATCCTCCCCGGCAAAACGCTCTTAGAGGCTCTCAACAGCGACCTCGTTTGCGACGCTATCAACACCGCTATGCGCGAGCTGTTTTTGCAGATCGTTTACGGCAGAAGCCAGTCCGCTTTCTCTGACGACGGTCTTGTTATCGGCGCAGGTATGGAAGACCTCGGTAAAGGCGAGCGTTCAATGGTTGGTACTATGTACGGAACCAAGGAGAAGGGCGTTCGTTACCTCGAAATGACCGAGGGCTACTGCACCAGAATGGCTATCGACGAAAATGACGAGGTTATCGGTTATGAGTTCGTATCGTTGGGAAAAATGACCGATTTCATTAAGAAGGGTATGGAACCTAATGAGGCTTATGAAAAGTCCAAGGGTACATACGGCAGATTTGACGAGGCGGTCAAATATATTGACCCCCGTAAAGAATAAGGAGGTGCGCTGAAATGAGTTTATTTGAAGGTTACGAAAGAAGAGTAGACAAAATTAACGGCGTACTCGCCCAGTATGGAATTTCTTCCATCGAAGAGTGTAAGGAGATCACTCTTGCAAAGGGCGTTGACTGCGACAAGATCGTTCGCAGCACCCAGCCCATCTGCTTTGAGAACGCTGTCTGGGCTTACACCGTAGGCTCGGCAATTGCAATTAAAATGGGATGCACAAAGGCTGCTGACGCTGCTGCCGCTATCGGTATCGGCCTGCAGGCATTCTGCATCAACGGTTCTGTTGCTGAAAACCGTAAGGTTGGTCTCGGCCACGGAAACCTCGGTAAGATGCTCCTTTCTGAAGAGACCGAGTGCTTCTGCTTCTTAGCAGGTCACGAGTCCTTTGCGGCCGCTGAGGGCGCTATCAAGATCGCTCTTAACGCTAACAAGGTTCGTCAGAAGCCCCTTCGTGTTATCCTTAACGGTCTTGGTAAGGACGCTGCTTACATCATTTCGAGAATCAACGGCTTCACCTACTGTGAAACCGAGTTCAACCCCTACACCGAAGAGGTCGAGGTTAAGTTTGAAAAGCCCTTCTCCAAGGGCCCCCGTGCTGACGTTAAGTGCTACGGCGCTGACAGCGTTCCCGAGGGCGTTGCTATTATGAAGCTTGAGCACGTTGGCGTTTCCATCACCGGTAACTCCACCAACCCCACAAGATTTCAGCACCCCGTTGCAGGAACCTACAAAAAGTGGTGCAACGAGAACGGCGTTAACTACTTCTCGGTTGCATCGGGCGGCGGTACAGGTAGAACTCTCCACCCCGATAATATGGCTGCAGGCCCCGCTTCCTATGGTATGACCGATACAATGGGAAGAATGCACGGCGATGCTCAGTTTGCAGGTTCTTCTTCTGTTCCTGCTCACGTTGAGATGATGGGTCTTATCGGCGCGGGTAACAACCCCATGGTTGGTATGACCGTTGCTTGCGCAGTTGCTATCGAAGAGGCTATGAAATAAAAACGCCTCCCTTGCCTAAAGGGAGGGAAACCAACGCTTTGCGTTGGTGGAGGGATACAAAATTCCCTATGTTATTAAATCCCCGCTCGTTTGAGCGGGGATTTTTATTTTAAATGTAGGAGCGAACTTTTGCCGTTACAATAGCATAAAACGAAGAATAGTTTTAACACATAAATTCACTATTATCTAACCATATTCTTTTTTGTGTTATGCTGAATGAAAAAATCGGGGTTTTTGTTGAATTTCAAAATATCAAGTGATATAATTAGATTATTAGTATCCAAAATAAAATAGGTATATAAATTAAGTAAGTGGGAGATTGTGTAATGCCGAAAAGGATAGTTAATGGGCATAAGGAAAACTATTTTCAAACAATATTAGAAAAATCAATGATATATCTAAAGGAATGCTTCTCGGAAACTGAACTTGAGCAGTTACTTGATGAGTGCGCTTATTTACACAGTGAAAAGAATGTTGAAAAAATTATATCTGATTGGTCACATAGGTACATCACGCATGTAAAACACAAGCTTCAAAAGGGACACGGCCATGATAAAAATCTTTCTTCATTCGTAGAGGCAGATAATCATGGAAAAGTTAAGGTGATTTGGGGTGATTGCCTTAATGTGCTGAAATCAATGAAAAGTGAGTCTGTTCATTTGATGGTAACATCACCACCGTATTACAATGCGAGAGAGTACTCACAGTGGGAAAACATAGAATCGTATTTAAACGATATGAGAAAAGTAATTCGAGAAGCCTATCGCGTTTTGGATAATCATCGAGTATTTGTTTGGAATGTTGGGGATATTTTCGATAATGACAATATGTATACTAAGTCAACTTGGGGCAAAAGACGTATTCCATTAGGGGCATATTTCGTTTCCATATTTGAAGAAGAAGGATTCACATTTGTTGACGACTACATATGGGATAAAGGCGAAGTTCAATCTCAACGACACAAAAATGGTAATAAGCCATATCCGTTTTATCAGTATCCTATGAATTGCTATGAACACATATTGATATTTCATAAGCATAGGACAGATTACACCAGATATCCATGTCCCGTGTGCGGATGCTTACAGGTTAATGGAAATGCATATAGCGAAATAGGGGTCAAAAGTTGGGAATGTAAAAACTTAGATTGTTTTGAGAGAAGCGAAGCAAATAGAGGAAAACGTTTTTCACTCAAAAGTCTTTTTATGCAGGAAAGACAAGGTAAAAAATTTGAAATAGATAAAGATTTCATAAAAAAATGGAGAAGAGATGTCATTAAAATTTCACCTGTTATAAAAATTAACTCTAAGGGTGAGAATACACTAGGACACACTGCACCATTTCCTGAAGAAATTCCTGAAATGGCAATCAAATTCTTTTCGTATCCTGGCGAAATTGTTGTAGATCCTTTTGGTGGTAGCATGACCACTCCCATTGTTGCTTCTAAATTGAATAGAAACGGTTTAGGAATTGAATTAAACAAAAAAATGTTTGAATGTAGCATCAGAAAAAATATTATCAACAAACTAGGCGTTGATAGGTTGGAGGAATATGATTATGAGCAGTCGTTCAGCGGATAGCATTGAAGAAAAGAAGAAACAAGTTATTGGATTGTACGGTGAAATGCATTTGTCGATGCATTTACACGAACTTGGTTGGCAAGTTCATCGCGCCTATATTGATGAGGGAATAGATTTTACGATAACAAAATATTGGTGTCCAAAATGCAAGAAATATAGCAATCAATATATTCGATATAACAAATATAATGGTAAGCGTGTTAAGTGTGTAACGAATTTATGCGAGCACTGCAAACAAACAGAGCTAGAAGTCATTTCAAGATATTTGCAAGTCAAAACATCGGAAGGCGTTGAGATAGCTGGTGACTCTAAACATAGGAATTTCAGTTTTCACCCAAAAATCAGATATGATATGGGTAAAGAAGTTTTTTATGTTTGGATTGCAGTGTTTAACGATGACAAGGGACGAAAGACATGTTATTACTATATCTTTAACACAAAAGATGTATCTAAATTTGATAATATATCTATTGATACATATCAGGTAACCGACAATCAAAAAACGACTTTGAGAATTAGAGAAAGTGATGGCGCAATTGTTAACAGAGGTAAATTGTACGACTATAGTTGTTTTAACGATCAATTTTTTTGCGATTTTGGCTGCTTGGAAATAGAACTTAAAGATTAGTTATTGTTCTATAATGTACATGGAGACTAACACAAGCGCTGTGTTAAATGTTTATACTTAAAACCCGCCCACATGAAAGGTGAGCGGGTTTTGATTTACGAGTTTTTTAGGAGTATTCTCCAAGTCCTTTTTTGGTGGGCGATTCGTGAATCGCCCCTACAATACGAACGCATAC
>CAZDSQ010000056.1:0-10878 GCA_964508295.1 uncultured Oscillospiraceae bacterium
TATTCAAGGGTTAAAGGTTCCATATAAACCTTGTCCGCAATTGTGGTATCGGTCATAATGGTTGCAGGGTTTGAGTTGCACAAAACAACCTCGTAACCCTCCTCTTTGAGCGCAAGGCAGGCTTGTGTTCCTGCGTAGTCAAACTCAGCCGCCTGACCTATAACGATAGGACCAGAGCCGATAATCAGAATTTTTTTAATATCCGTTCTCTTTGCCATATTTTTTCCTCCAAAATCAAAAGCTAAATGTTTTTACACTTATAAACAATTTTGCCATCGCATACTGTAAGCAGGTTAACACCAAAAAGCTTTTCATTCTCAAACGGTGTTGCTCTGCCCTTTGACAGAAACTGCGACGAATCAACCGTAAACTCCCTTTCAAGATCCCACACCGAGAAGTCCATAGTAGGTTTTATCCCGAATCGGTTTAGCGGATTTATTGTTAAAAGCTCGATGAGCTTTTCAAGCGTAATTATTCCTTTTTTTACAAGGTGAGTATACATAACTGCAAAAGCAGTTTCGATCCCAACTATTCCAAAAGCGCTTTTTTCAAGTCCCCTAGTCTTTTCCTCAGCACTATGGGGAGCGTGGTCGGTTGCGATCATATCAATAGTTCCATCGCGAACGCCCTCGATAAGTGCGAGCCTATCATCTTTTGAGCGAAGCGGCGGATTCATTTTAAACCGCCCATCTTCCCTAAGGTCACTATCATCAAGCACAAGGTAATGCGGCGCAGTTTCGCAGGTTACATTAACGCCCTCTGTCTTGGCTTTTCTTATCAAGTCAACACTTTCTTTAGCTGAAATGTGGCAGACGTGATATGCGCAACCAATTTCTTTTGCAATCCGCAAGTCGCGCTCTATCTGTTTATATTCACTCTCGCTGCAAATTCCTCTATGTCCGTGCTCTTTCGCATACTCGCCATCGTGAATATAGCCGCCGTTTAAAAGGTCATTGACCTCGCAATGAGCAACTATCATTTTGCCAAGTTCTTTAGCTTTAAGCATAGCGGAGCGCATAAGCTCGTCATTTTGAACTCCCCTGCCGTCATCAGAAAAGGCTATAGATTTTTCTACAAGCTCATCCATTTTAGAGAGCTCAATTCCCGCCTGCATTTTTGTTATTGCGGCATAGGGATAAACGCTTATAACGGCATCATTTTTAATAATCGCAAGCTGTTCCTTTAGATGTTCTGCGCTATCGGGCACAGGATTTAAATTTGGCATTGTGCAGACTGCAGTATAACCGCCTGCCGCAGCAGCCATACTTCCGCTCTTTATAGTCTCTTTATAAGAAAAGCCCGGCTCACGAAAGTGCACATGCACATCGCAAAAACCGGGAAAAATAGCGTATTTAGACAAGTCGACAGATAAAAGACTTTGAGCCATAGAGAAACAGTCAGAAAAAGAGGTACCGGTGAAGCATTTTTTTATTTCGGGTGTGCAGGCACAATTTCTCATCTTAGTTTCCTTTCCACAGATAAAACAAAAGCCCCTGTCGAAAATCGGCAAGAGACTACAACAAAACAGACACAGAAAAACTGCATCAATTTCATCTTAAAAATCTTGCCGACCTCTCTGGATCGTCTGTTAAAGATTTGTTTTAAAAATTATAGCACTTAAAGTGCTTTTTGTCAACCGAGTTTCGTCATTCTTTTTGCTTTTTTCGCACAAAATATTTATCTTTTTTTGGCAGATATCATTGACATTATTACCTATCTTGTGTTAAAATAGCAAACAGTGATTTTGAATATCTTTCGGGGTGTAGCGAAGTTTGGTATCGCGCTTGGTTCGGGACCAAGAGGCCGTGGGTTCGAATCCCGCCACTCCGACCAAAAAATGTCTACGCTTTCTTGCGTGGGCATTTTTGTTTTAATTCTATTTGCAATAAAATACAAAAGCAGTCCAATTGGACTGCTTTTTTAATTAGTCGGTTGTATAGTTGTCAAAATAGCCCTGAATAAATACGATGGGTGTTCCCTTGTCGCCCGAGCCTGAGGTAAGGTCGCAAAGCGAACCGATAAGGTCGGTAAGTCTTCTGGGGGTTGTTCCCTCAGATGCCATTTTACCAAAAAGGTTATCGTCCTTTTCCTGAATTTTGCCCTTGATAGCCTCTTTAAGCTCGTCGCCCGAAAGGTCAGCAAAATCATTATCAGCAAGATATTTAAGCTTAAGCTCGTTAGGTGTTCCCTCAAGACCGCTTGTGTAAGCGGGAGAAACAACAGGGTCAGCAAGCTCCCAGATCTTTCCTACGGGATCCTTAAAGGCACCGTCGCCGTAAACCATAACCTCGATCTTTTTGCCTGTTGCTTCAAAAAGTTTTTTGTGGATAGCATCAACGATAGGCTGGCAGTCGCGAGGGAAAAGCTTAACCTTATCCTCGGTAGCCTTGTTTGAACCTAAAAGACCGTAGTCAGCGTTATATCCGCTTCCGTTAACAGACTCGGTAAGAATATCGTCAAGACCGAGAACGATCTCGCCGCCTGCAGCCTTAAGAATACGCTTTGTACGAGCTCTTGTGTGAATATCGCAGCAAAGAACATTTTTGGTATAGTCAAGGATCGCCTTGGGATTGTTTGCAAAGATTATCTCGCACTCTGCGCCGCACTCTTTAACAAGGCCCTCATAATACTCAACGTAGTCAACACCTGTAAAGGTGTGCTTCTCATAGCCGAAAAGCTCACGATATTTCGAGAGAGAAAGAACATCTTTATAGGGGTCTACACCCTTTTCGTCGAGCATATCAACAGAAATAAGGTGATTTCCAACCTCGTCAGAGGGATAAGAAAGCATAATTACAACCTTTTTTACACCCTTTGCAATACCGCGAAGGCAAATAGCAAAACGGTTACGGCTTAAAATCGGGAAAATAACTCCAACGGTTGCCTCACTGCCAAATTTATTCTTTACATCCTCTGCAATATCATCAACTGTTGCATAGTTGCCTTGAGCTCTACCAACGATAGCTTCAGTCATAGCAACAATATCACGATCATTAAACTTAAAACCTGCATCCTCAGATGCTTCAAGGACTGATGTTGTAACGATTTCAACGATATCGTCCCCCGCCTTAATAATAGGGGCTCTGACACCTCTTGAAACTGTTCCGATCATACGACTCATTTAAAACATCTCCTTTTTACTCTACAAAACCGTACACTACAAATTTCATACGACAATAAATTATAACATTCTGCATTTCACATTTCAATATAATTTTTTAAAAATTTTTAGTTTTTTAAAAAGTAATTATTATATAGCGTCTCAAAAAAACAGAAAACTATGTCAATTTCTTGTAAAAATTACGGTAAAAATGCCGCCCAATCGGGCGGCATTCTAACTTAGTTTATATCAAATGCAAAGATATGCACTTGAGAACTACCATAATCATTCCACAATGTTTCCGAAAAATAAGTTGTTTTGGGAACAAACCTTACAGCTGTTGCATCAGCATCAATTTTTCCTTTAATCATTCGCTGAATATTGTTACTTTCACTGTAAATCGTTTTCCAATTTCCGCTATCATCCATTATATCAATATCAAAGGATTTTAACATACATTTCGGGAAGCCAAATGTTGTATGATTATAATCTTTTCTCTTAAATAGCGTTGTAGAAATATTTAGCGCATCAGGGTTTCCATCAGTAAACTCTCTGTCAAGATCGCTGTCTGCAATAAGTCTGAATCCGTTTATATGTGTTTTTTCATCAAATGTATAGGTTATCGCTCTTTTACAGATTCCGCAATATCCATTATCATTTCCCCATATTTTTCTATCTATTCCGTTTTGGAGATTTGAAGGATCGCCGTATTCTGCAGAAAGTGTTGCTTTGGCTGTCAGAGCAGGCATTTTTCTTTTAAATTTGGGCAGAAAGCAATCGTCTTCAAGCAAGAGTTCTTGAAGCTGTGAGATATATTTGTCTCCCAAAGTCCTTGGCAATACTTTTTTATGGGTAGCAAGAGCAGCGGCTGTTCCTACGGCCTGGCCAATAACGGCGCAGGTTGCCATAACCCTTGTAGTTGCAAATGCAAGGTGAGAAGTACTTATATTTCTTCCTGCAAACATAAGGTTTTCTATATTTTTTGAATAAAGGCTTCTGTAAGGTATTCCATAAGGCTCTTTTAGGCGAACTTTTTGAAGATGTCCTTCTCTGGAACCATTCATATTAAATCCTCCGGGAAGATGGTTATCAATCTGCCACGCACCATAAGCAACCGTATCATCAAATACACGAGCACCGATAACATCATCCTGAGTCATTACATAATCCCCAACGTAGCGGCGGCTTTCTCTTTTTCCGGGCAGGAAGCCTATCCAATCAAGTTCCCAATTTTCTGCGCCGTGATCTCCCCTATTTTTAATGTGATCCCAAACGCCGAATGCGATTTTTAAAAGTTCATCTCTGATCTCTTCGGTATCATGAATTGAGTCTTGCTCGCCGCCAAGCTCAATCCAGTAGAAATTTGTGTTGATTTTTTCAAGGCACTCGTGCGGTTTATTGTTCATTTCCTCGTCGGTGTTAAAGACGTAAGCCCACTTTGGAGGCATATAGCTAACTTTTCTGTCTGTTTCGTGAGCCTGAATCATAAGGCTCATACCCATTGTTTTTCTGTCAGCCTTTTCGAGAGCCATACTCTCGCCAAACTTACTCTTATCCTCTCTACCAACCATATACTCGGCGCCCGTAAGACCCGCCAAAATGCTATCACCCGAGCAGTCAGCATAGATATCGGCTTCGACTGTGTGCCAAGTATATGTTGTAAGTTGAAATCCCGTAATGGATTTTACAGTATTTCCGTCCATTTCAGCATCACAGCAAGCACAGTTTAAAAGCAAGGTGATATTGGGCTCAAATCTAACCTTTTCGTAAAGAATCGAATCCCAGATAGAAAAATTCCTATCAGGATTTCGGTACATATTTTCGAGCAAAATTTCCTCAATAATTCCCGTTTCTTGAAGATGGCGAACTCTGCTGCCCGCACCCGAAACCCACATACGAATTTCGGACGAAGCATTTCCGCCAAGAACAGGCCTATCCTGCATAAGCGCAACCTTAGCACCGTGACGTGCTGCAGAAATTGCCGCCGCTATTCCCGCAAGGCCTCCACCGACAACACAAAAATCAACTTTGTGGTTTACTTTTTTCAAATTCAATTTACCCGACATAATAGTCCTCCTTCTTATAACAATACATATCCTTACCCCTATATTATTTCATCAGTAATTCCCAAATCCCAACAAAGACGGGATAAAACATACTTATCACGAATGTCTTTTGTTGCTTTGAACGTCATTGGAAGTATATTTTCATCAAGTCCGATTTCCTGCATTGTTTTAGGCAAGCCGAGCTTATCAAGCAGAGCTTCAAAATCCTTTGAGCTCGGCAGTTCTTCTTTAATTATCTGAGTGATTTTATCCCAATTATTGATGATAACCTCAAGGCGTTTTTTGTGGGTAGTTAAATTATATTTGCCTTCTTTTTCCTCAAGAGCAATCATGCTCTCTGCGCCTTTGCCCAAAAACCGTCTTAACTCATTACTCCACTTTTCGTAGTCAAACTCTTCGGTTTTGGCTATAGCAAGCGCTTTATCTGGTGTAAAGGTTAAAGCCTTTTCATACATTTTTAGTGCAATGGCAGTGCCCAAAGCGCATTGTACGCCGTGAAGCTCGCAGGGAGTTTTGAACTCGACCGCCCGCATATCCCAGATATGCGATAAATAGTGTTCGACTCCAGATGCGGGACGGGAAACGCCTGCATATTTCATAGCTACTCCGCAGACTACAAGCCCTTCAAACACTGCGGCAACAGCATCTTTATCTCTTTTTAAAAGTCCGTCCGCATTGTCAATGCATTTTTTCAGAGACATTCTTACCAGCTTGGCAATTTCCTCGCAATAATACTCGCCGTTTATAACATTTGAAATGCGCCACTCGCAGATACTGATATACTTTGCAAGCATATCTCCGACGCCCGAGCAAAGCATCTTTAGTGGTGCGGTACATAAAATATCCGTATCTCCTATTGTAACGTCAGCGCATTTGCTTGGCAGAGAGATTTTAAGTCCGTCGCAGGTCATTGATGATGTCGCAGAGGCATAGCCATCCATCGACGGAGCCGTTGCAACTATAATATACGGCTTATTTGATACTGCGGCAACAATCTTACTGATATCGTTTATAACGCCCGAGCCAACACCGATTACAATATCGCTATCAGCCTTAAAATTCATTACCGCAAGTCCAACGTTTGCCTCGTCGGGCTCTAGTGAATCTGCTCTGAACACATAGGAATCAACAGAAAAAGAATTATTTTCAAGCAGCTCACAGACCGCCTTACCTGCCGCTTTATATGTATTTTTATCAGCAATAACAAAGACTTTTTTTGCTCCAAATCCTCTTATTATTTCGGGTAGCGCAGAAATTACTCCTTCGCCAACAATCACTTTAGAGGAAAAACAATGTTCTTTTCCGCATCTACACATTTTGCCGTTTAAGTTTTCCATCATTTCAAGGCTCATATTATCATCTCCCTCTTTATTTTGACATATTTTTATATAGTGTTCAATATTTAATCTAAAGATTGACAAAATGCTCATAAATTGATTATAATATTGATTATAGATGATTATTTGAGGTGTAATTATGTCAATCTACAATCGAGAGCAAAAATACTTAAATTTATTATCTGAATGTGATTACACAGTAAGAGAACTGTCTGAAAAACTTTTTATAAGCGAGCCTACTGTTCGCAGAGATATTACCGTCCTAAAAGAAAAGGACTTAATTGTTTGCAAAAGAGGAAACGTAAAGCTCAAAACAACATCTGCTGACAAGCGCATTCCTCTGTTTATTCGGGATATGGAACACAACGAGGAGAAAAAAGAAATTGCACTAAAGGCTGTATCACATATAAAAGACGGAGACGTTATTATGCTTGATGCATCTACAACCGCCTTTTATCTACTCCCTCACCTTACAATATTTAAAAACATTTTGGTTATCACAAACGGAGCAAAAACCGCTCTTGAAGCCGCCTCTATGGGAATACGGACACTCTGCACCGGCGGCGAAATGACACTTGACTCGTTTTCCTACGTTGGTACTGACACCGAAAGCTTTTTAAGACGGTACAATGCAGATATTGCTTTTTTCTCCTGCAGAGGACTGTCTGATGAAAAAAGTGCAACTGACAACAGCATTTTAGAAAATTCTGTGAGAAGAATAATGATTCAAAACTCTAAAAAAAGTTTTTTACTTTGCGATAAAAGCAAATTCGGTAAAACATACCTAAACACTCTCTGCAACGAAAAAGAAATTAACGGAGTAATAACTAATTAAAAACTCCCCAAGGAAATAATCCTTGGGGAGTTTTTTACTCACTAAAATGCTCTGCGAAATAATCTGAATCAAGTGCTCCTGAGCAGTATTTTATCTTATTTCTTACAATAGTTTTTATACGATTTACATATCCCTCAGGAACTTCCATATTCTCATCAGCGGGAATAAACTTTCCGCTTGATGAGTAGTAAGTTCCAAGATCCGTTTTCCAATCATAATTCATATTAAAAACTATCGCCTCAGCATCAGAGAAAACATCTCTTCCCGGCATAAGCCTTGAATCAAACTCTGTTCCAAAAAGATTGGAAAGGGTTGGAAGAATATCAAGGCTGAATGTGGGAGAATCAACTACTATAGGCTCCTTATCCTCAAGGCAGCCGCTCCAAATGATAAGCCTTGAATGATCTCGTTCAAAATAGTTTGTTACATTATAGCCGTAAAGCTCAGAAAGATAGGGCATATTTCCAAGTGAGCCGCCTTGATCAAGACCGTAAGGAAAATGGTCTGTACCGATACAGATTACAGTATCATCAGCAATTCCCTTGTTTTCAAGTTCAGAAACAAGATAAGAGAGCGCGTTTTCCAGTTCTAAGTTTGCCGCAAGATAGCCCTTAACCTGATCGGAATACGATAATTCACTTACAGCATCCCAGTTTTTTGCTGTCATAGCATTTCCGCTTTTGGTATATCCGCTGTGTCCGCTCACTGACATATAATAAATATTAAACGGCTGGTTATCTATATATGTCGGTAAAGTTCCCTGAATCATTTCAAGATCACTTTGCGGCCAACATTTTCTGACATACTCTTCCATACCGTTTCCATAACCCATAAAACCTCCTGAATATCCAAGGTTTATGTGTGTCTTATGGCGGCTGTAATATGTATAGGAATTATTATGGTACGCCATTCCGTAATATCCCAGCCTATTAAGCTGGCTACCCATTGTAAAGTAATTGAGATTATCTGCGGTATTTTTAAATGACATTCCGCCCGCAGTTGGCATCATACCAAAAATATTCTGATACTCGCCGCCTGTTGTACCCGCGCTGGCGGGCTGATAATAATCTGTAAAGTTAATACCCTTTGTGGCAAGTCGGTAAAGTGTGGGGGTCAAATCGGGGTCTATTACCTCAGCAGTAAACGCTTCTGCGGTTATCATTATAAGGTTCTTGCCTTTAAAAAGACCTGTGTACTCATTTTTCTTTGATGCGGTAAGTGTACTTACATACTGACTAAGCTCTTTTATTTTGCTTGTACTTCCGCCGCTTAAATCAAGATCAAGCTGATTGTATCCGTAATCAATTTCCTCCGTTTCGGATGAAGTGATGCTCGAGGAGGTCGTCTGAGAAGAAATATACTCATTATCTTCAGGAGTTTCAAAGGAATTGGAGTCGCCGAATATAAAATTTTTAAGGTCAAGTCTTACACCTGTAACAAGACCAAAGTTACCGACAGCGGACTGAAAATTATACTCTGTTTTATAAATAGGATAGTAGACGCCACTAAAACTTATAAGCAATAAATTTACAGAATAGAAAATGACCAAAGCAGCTGCCGCCGTTATTCTTCTAAATTTATCTGAACGATTTACAGGAACAAAACGCTTGCTGAAAACAGCAACAAGAACTGTAGGAATCGCAAAGAGAATTATCTTGAAAATTCCGTCAAGACTGAATATTAGCTTTAATGTTTCATCAATAAAGCCATTCATTATATCCCCAGCTCCGCCGGTTACTGTATTTATATCGTAAAAAATCTTAAAGAATTTATATACAAAATATTCAACTAAATAAAAAACGGCGGTTAGTGCAAGTAAAACGCTGGCAATTATTGTATTTGTTTTGCGATTTTTAGAAATTGTCGATAACAGATAACCTATTGCGCCGTAAGCTACACAGAACAAAAACATATATAATGTGCTTAGTTTGAAGTATCCTCCAACAGTTGAAATGCGGAAGACACTTTCATAATAGAACATTGATATTGGAAAAACCAGCATAAACCAGTCAACCCAAGTTTTATTTTTAAACTTTAGCAAAAAATCCTTCATCAAATCACCTTCTTGCCTCTTAGTATAATATATTTAGAGATAAAATACAAGGAAATTCGACAAAATGCTATTATAATTCGTTGATTAATGGCTTTGATTTTTGCACATACTTAAAATGGTGATTTTATGAATTCAATATGGACCGAATCGGCTAAAATGCCGAAATTCAAAAGCTTTAAGGGAAACCGAAAAACTAATGTACTGATAATTGGCGGTGGGCTTGCGGGAATACTCTGCGCCTACACACTTCAAAACCACAATATTGATTATATGCTTGTAGAGGCGGGAAATATTTTTAGCGGAGTCTCTGCAAACACAACAGCAAAAATAACCTCTCAGCACGGGTTTATTTACGACAAGCTTATAAAACAGTTCGGCGTAAACAAGGCGCATTTATATCTTAAGGCAAATCAAAATGCACTTTCAAAATATCGAGAACTTGCAAAAAATATTGACTGTGATTTTGAAGAAAAGGATAGCTTTGTTTATTCTATCGACAGCCTTTACAAAATAGAAAAAGAGCTAAATGCGCTAAACAAAATAGGATTTTCTGCAGAATACTGCGAAAATCCAAAGATTCCTATCAAAACAAAAGGCGCAGTAATATTTAAAAATCAAGCACAGTTTAACCCCGTGAAATTTATAGCTGAAATTGCAAAAGGGTTAAACATTTACGAGAACACAACCGTTCTTGAATACAATGGAAAGGATTTTATAACCGACTTTGGAAAAATAACCGCCGAAAAAACAATAGTTGCTACCCATTTCCCGTTTATAAACAAACACGGAAACTACTTTTTAAAAATGTATCAGCATCGCTCTTATGTTCTCGCATTGAAAAACGCTCCTGATATAAAAGGAATGTATGTAGACGAGGCAGACAGCGGGTTATCCTTCAGAAACTACAACGGCTTGCTCCTTTTGGGCGGTGGCGGTCACAGAACGGGAAAGCAAGGCGGAAACTGGGCAGAGTTATCTGAATTTAAGGACAAGCACTACCCTGCCTCAGCCGAGGTTGCTCGCTGGGCAACGCAGGATTGTATGACACTCGACGGTGCCGCATATATTGGTCAGTACTCAAAAAATACACCGAATTTATATGTTGCAACGGGATTTAACAAATGGGGTGTTACAACTTCTATGATTGCGGCGGATATTCTTTGTGATTTGGCTTTGGAAAAACATAATCCTTATTCTGAGTTTTTTTCTCCGTCAAGAACTATTCTAAGGCCGCAACTTTTGTTAAACGCAGTTGAAACAGCTACAAATCTGCTGACTCCCACAAAACCACGCTGTCCGCATTTGGGTTGTGCATTAAAATGGAACATTCACGAGCATTCTTGGGACTGTTCCTGCCACGGCTCACGATTTTCAGAGGATGGAAAGCTTTTAAACAATCCCGCAACAGATGACCTGAAATAGAAAAACGGCGCTAACGGAGACACTTCGTAAAGAAGCAGTCTCCGTTTTTATATAATAAAAAGACA
>CAZDSQ010000057.1:0-10352 GCA_964508295.1 uncultured Oscillospiraceae bacterium
GGCGGATTTTTTGTAGGGACAGTTCGTCTGACGAACTGTCAGCAATAAATGAAAAAATCCCCGCCTATGCTTAGGCGGGGATTACTTTATCTATAAATATTATTTAATTTCTTGCTCTATATCATCAAAAATATCATCATCAAAGAACTCGCGGAGCGAAATCTCTAATCCGTCGCACAATTTCTTAATCGTAACAATACCTGCATTTTTGCTACCGCCGTTAATTACGTTTTTTAAAGTTGAAGGTGGAACGGCTGATAGTCTTGCAAGGGCATTTACTGACAGTCTGTTTTCCCCGCACAGTTGCAATAATCTATTTGCTACGGCTTTTCTTGTATCCATAGTAACACTCCTAAAAAGTTTCTATATTTAGTTTATGCTTTTTAGGAAGTCAACAACGACCATATATGGACTTTTTAGACCATATATGGTAAACTTATGACGGCGGTGATTTATTATGAGTAAGAAAACTTGTTGCTTTTTCGGTCATAGAACTATTAATGAAACCGAGGAATTAAAAGAACGGCTATGCGGAATTATTGAAAAACTCATTGCCGAGGAAAGTGTAGACACCTTTTTGTTTGGCAGTAAGAGTAGATTTAATGACCTTTGCTACGAGATTGTAACCAAAATAAAAGAAAAATACCCGTACATAAAACGAGTCTATGTTCGGGCGGAGTATCCTTTTATAAACGATGACTATAAAGAATACTTACTTAAAAATTACGAACACGCATATTATCCCGAAAAATTACTCGGCGCCACAAAATCCGTATGTGTAAAAAGAAACTATGAAATGATAGATAACAGTCATTTTTGTGTAGTGTATTATGAAGAAAGTAATTTGCCCGCGGAAAGAAAAAGCGGAACAAAAGTCGCTCTCGAATATGCATTGAAACATAACAAAACAATATACAGATTTTCGGTATGATGGTATGGGACGATGCTCTGTTGTTCCTCGAAATAAAAAATCAACCCCGCCGATTCGGCGGGGGTTTGCTTTGCTATTAAAGTGAAAGTTGCTTTTAAGGGCTATTTTTTAAGAACTCTCTTGTAGTTTTCGCCGAGCCTATCCCACATATCGAGGGCGCCGGGCGCCTCCAGAACAGTTCCGAGTCCGCCACGGTAGGTCCATGCGGCGAGGCGGTCAACGCCCATTTCCTCGTACATAGTAACAACGTCGTCCATCTGTTTGAGATCCTTGGGAGCCTTGTAGTAGTTCATTATCCACCTTTCAGAGAGCTTGCCATACTTTTTGGCGGTGTCAACGGTTCTCTGAGTTATCTCTCTGAAGAAGCTCTCGGGGAGCTCCCAATTTATAATGGTGGTGGAGAAAACGTCAATGTAGGGCGATGATGCAACGGTGTCCCAGCGGTCGTAGCCACGGTATTCCGAAACGTAGTAGCCGTTGAGGGTTGCGTGAACACAGCAGGTAATCTCGAGGTTGCTGTTAAGCTCTTTTAGCGCCTTGGAAACAATGTTTATTGTTTCCATAGCCTCTCTCCAGCGAAACTCTTTAACGTCGTCTGTCATGAGCCTCGGCATATCGTAGCCGTAATATTCCTTAAACTTGCGCTGGCAGTTAGGGCATCTGCAGGCCCAGTCCTCCGATGAGTTTCCTGTGATGGATGCGTAGGATTTGGGGAGCAGATAGTGCGGCTCGTCCCAGAAAAAGCCGTCAACGTTTGTGTTCTCTGCAAGCTTTAAGCAGACCCTCTTGAAATAATCTCTGAAGGAGGGGGTGTTAAAGCAGGCGGCGTTAAGCGGCTCTCCCGTGAGTGCGGAAACCTGACGGTTGTTTATATTGTTCTGCAGATAAAGGCTGACCTGCTCGCCGCCGAAATATTTTCCGATTCCCCAGGTGTCTGCAATAACCTTAAGGCCCATTTCGTGAGCGAGGTCAACTATCTTTGCAATATTAGGAAACCAGAAGTCAACGTCAAATTCGGTGATGGCGAGAATAACGGTGTTGCAGCCGTGGTCGAGCATCTCCTGAAAATCGGCCTTAGCGTGCTCAACGTAATTTAAGCCGTAGTAGCTGATAGCGGTTTGGGTTATCATTTTTGTCCTCCTTAAAGCATCTTGATGCGGGGTCTGTATTTTTCGAGATTCTTTTTGTTAAACTCGTCGCCGCCGGGGGTGTTTGCGCTCTTCCAGACGGGAGGCTCAATTCCTGCCTCAACGCAAAGTCTGACGGTTTCGATCTCAAGGCGGTGTGCGATATAGAAGTCAACAATGTTTGAAATGGGAGCGATAGGCGTGTCAAAGCCGTCAACGTTTACGGCGGTGTCGCCAACGGGGTTGTAGTCGTCAATGCAAACGTCGGCAAAATCAAAAAGAATCTTGCCGCTTGAGTGGCGGATCCTGAAGCCCTGCGGAATCTCGTCCTGCCAATAGGAGCTCGAAACGGCGATTATCTTAACGCCGTTTTTCTTTGCTTCCATAGCGGCGTCGATGGTTGCGGCGTTGATGCCGATGTTGTGGAAGATTATGAGAAGGTCGCCCTCTTTAAGATCGTAGTATCTCATAATTGCTGAGCCGAAATTCTCGGTTCTCTCAAGCTCGAGATATTTGAGCGCCTGATTGAATACAGAAAGCGCCGTTTCCATAACGGGATTGATGTTGCAAAGTCCGCCCGAGCGGAAGAACATCTCTCCAACGGGGAGGGTGGTGTGTCCGCCTCCGCCGTAAACGTTTATGAGCTTATCCTCTTTGATTGCGTCACGCATAAGCTCGGCGGCCTTGATTATGTTGTTGTACTGTTCGTTTTCAATGCGGTTTAAGTTTTCAATAACTGCGGGTAAATATCCTAAGGTTCGGTCTGCCATTTTTGCTCTCTCCTTTAAATTCTCTTTAAGAAATTGTCAATTTCCTCATCGCCTGCCGCTACGCCGCTCCAGCAAAGGCCTGCAGTGTAAATAACGGTGCCGATAGATGCGTCGGGTCTGTGCCAAGTGGTCTGAAGTATGCCGAGGCTCAGCTTTTCCTTGCAGATGTTAACCATACTCTCGGCGCCCTTGCGGTTTATAAAGGGTGAGTATATGGTCTCAAAGCCCTTTGACTCAAAGAAGTCAACGTCCGCCCAATGTGTTCCAACGTCGTTGTGGGTCCAGATGTTTATAAGAATGTTTTTGGGAATGGAGTTTGCAAGGCGTTCGTCGGCCTTCCAGTAAAGAGCGTCCGTAGACGAATAGAGCATATCTCCCCACATAACCATTCTTACGCCCTTGCTCTGCAGATATGAGTTCAGGTTGCAGATGTGTGTTGCAAAGAGCGAGTCGGCGGGCTTGGTTCTGTCCTCCTCGCTCGAGCCAAAGCCAAAGCACTTGTCGCAGGATGCGTGGAAGAAGGGAGGATTTCTGAAGGCTTCGATAAGGTCGTCCATAACGTCCTTCAAGAATGCCTTGGTGTCGGGATTCTCGGTAGCAAAGCACCAGCCGCCCGGTATCCACATTTCTGCAAGGTCGGGCCTCTGGTCAAGAACAACGTGCTTTCTTGAGGCAATTCTGCTCCAGCCTGCGTGGCTTGTGAGGTTCTGGCAGGGGAGCGGGGTGATGTGAAGATCGTCTATAGCGTAGCTGATGATCTTCTCTACAACCTCTCTTGTGTATGCGCTGTGAGGCCAGCAAGCATAGGGACGTTTTTTGTAAGGGAACATTCCCCAGAACTCGATAAATACGTAGTTGTAGCCTGCGAGTGCAAGTATTTTTAATCTGCGCATGGTGTCCTCGGGGTCGGTGCGGTCCTTTTCGGTGCCGTCAAGCGGGTTGAAGATGCAAAGATGCGCTCCTCTGAACTCTACCTCGGGATAGTCGTCGATAACGCCGCAGGGTAGCTTGTCGCCGTTTTCCATAAGCATAACTGCAAGCAGTTTTATAGCCTGCGATATTCCGCTTTCCGAGTTTGCCAAAACAGCAATGCCGCTTTGTGTAATTTCAATGTGGTAGGCTTCGTCTCCGTCAAAGCATTCGTCGCTCTTAAGCTCTGCGCTTCCGATGGTTAAAACGTAATCGCCGCCGCCCGCATTTTCGAGCTCTTGCACTCCTAAAAGCGACAGCAAATATCCGTATTTCTTTTCGGTTTCAAATGATATGACCGCCTTTTTGCCGCTCGGGTCAAAAAAGCCGTCCTGCTTTTCAAATTGGATAGGTGTTCTTATCATATAGCTCTTCCTTTCCTTTGCTTTTGAGTTAATATTATCATATTGTTTTGCCCTTTCAATGTTTTTTCACAAAGTTGTTGTATATCATATCCTAATATGATATACTTAAAAAGGAGTGATGCAGAATGATGAGTGTTAAAAACAAGGTAGAAGAATTAAAAAATAGAATAATCTCGGGAGAGTTTGGCGCTTCGGGGGATGTGTTTCTCAGCATAAGGGAGCTGGCGGAGAGTGAGGGCATTTCCTATGTGTCGGCTCAAAGGGTAACGGCGGCGCTGAGGAATATGGGGCTTGTTATGCTCTGCGGAAACCATCAGTACGTTACCCGTGGCCCTATAAAGCGCTCGTCGGCGCTCTCGCACTATCTCAGAAAAAGGCGCCCCGAAAGAAAAAGAATCGGAATGCACATAAACAAGCTTACCAACGTTTTCTTTTCCTCTATTGCAAGGCACATTTCGGACGAGCTTTTAAAAAAGGGCTACGAGCTTGTTGTCCTTTCGGGAAACGGCAGCTTTGAAAGGGAAAAGCAGGCGCTCGAAAGCTTTGTTATGATGGGGGTCGAGGCGGTAATATCCTGCCCGGGTTTTGGCGAGGATATCAGCGAGGTCTATAAAAATTACATTTTGCCGACAGTCTTTATAGGAAGAACGCCGCTTAATATGGAAAACTGCTCAGCCGTTCTTGTAAACAACGTTGACGCAGGAAGACAGGTTGCAATGCACCTTGCCGAGAGCGGATGTAAAAGCTTTGTTTATATAGGAACCCTGCAGCTCAAAAACGAGAGCGATATGCGCCTTGAAGGCTACAGAGAGCAGCTTGGGCTGCTCGGAATGAGCCTTGATGAGCAGAACGTCATTATGATGGACACCGACGATCCCTCTCAGCGCCGTGCAAGGATAAGGGATAGGTTCAGCAGCCTTGAAAAACCGATAGGAGTGTTCTGCTATCACGATATGCTTGCGCTGAGCGTTGTCGGAATATGCAACAGATACGGCGTGCATATACCGAATGACGTAAAGCTGGTCGGCTTTGACGATCTTGCCCTCTGCGACGCCGTTTCGCCTTCGCTTTCGAGCATATCCTATAGATTTGACAAAATGGCGCTGACGGTAGTTGAGCTTGTTTTCGAGCTTATAAAGTCGCCCGATAAGTATCTCGGCGAGCGGTATATTAACCAGTCGCTCGTTATAAGAAAAAGCACCGCAAGCACTGCGGCGGGGGCTGTAACCGCCGATGGCGTATAATTATATATAATATGAAGGATTCGCGTTTCTGTGTTTGATGGAATATTGACATTCCATTTTTAAAATACTATAATAAATATGTTTTAAGCTTCATATATAAATAGGAGGAAATTTAAAATGAGCGAGTGTACACACAACTGCGAAACCTGCGGTCAGAGCTGCGGCGAGAGAAAGGCCGAGAGCCTTCTTGAAGCGCCTAATAAGCTTAGTAATATAAAAAAAGTAATAGGAATTGTCAGCGGCAAGGGCGGTGTGGGTAAATCCCTCGTCACAGGCCTTATGGCTGTTCTCTCACAGAGAGCGGGATATAAAACCGCTGTTCTCGATGCTGATATTACAGGCCCCTCTATCCCCAAAATGTTCGGTATCAAGGAAAAGGCTCAGGGCAGCGAGCTCGGCATTTTCCCCGTTATGAGCAAGACAGGTATTGAGATTATGTCGCTTAACCTGCTTGTTAAAAACGAGACCGACCCTGTTGTCTGGAGAGGTCCCGTTATTGCGGGGACAGTTAAGCAGTTCTGGACCGACGTTGTCTGGAACGACGTTGACTTTATGTTTGTCGATATGCCTCCGGGAACTGGTGATGTGCCTCTCACCGTTTTCCAGTCCATTCCCGTTGACGGAATTATCGTTGTTGCATCTCCGCAGGAGCTCGTTTCGATGATAGTCAAAAAGGCTCTCAATATGGCTAAGCTTATGAATATTCCCGTTATTGGACTTGTTGAAAATATGAGCTACCTTGAGTGCCCCGATTGTAAAAAGAAGATAAGCGTTTTCGGCGAGAGTCACATCGACGAAACTGCTGCAGAAACAGGAACAGAGGTTCTTGCCAAGCTTCCTATCAATCCCAAGCTTGCATCTGCCTGCGATGCAGGTATGGTTGAGCTTTTCGAGGGCGATTGGCTCGACAAAGCGGCAGAAAAGGTTTTCTCTTTAATCAATGAATAAAAAATGCAGGAGGGTAACTGCACCCTCCTGCTTAAATTTAATATAAGAGGTTTTTGCTATGATGGTGCCTGCCATAATTCTTTTTGCGGTTACATATGTTCTTATGCTTATATTAAGTAAATATCGCCCATACATTGCGCTTGCATCCGGACTGATTTTTATTGTATCCGGTATGCTGCCTTTAAATGAGGTCTGGGCTTCTATTGATCTTAATGTAATTCTGATGATTGCAGGAACAATGGGGCTGGTCGCTCTTTTTATCGAGAGCAAAATGCCCTCGCTGCTTGCTGATATCATTATGGAAAAGGTTCCTAATGTTCAGATTGCGGCGGTTGCTATGGCACTCTTTGCTGGTGTAATATCTGCCTTTGTTGACAATGTTGCAACCGTTCTTATGGTTGCTCCTGTTGCTCTTGAGATATGCAGAAAGCTAAAAACAAATCCAGTTCCTTTTATAATAGGAATTGCAGTATCGTCAAATCTTCAAGGGGCGGCAACTCTGGTCGGCGACACGACAGCTATTATGCTTGGTTCAGCTTTGGATATGAGCTTTGTAGATTTCTTTTGGTACAAGGGTAGACCGAGTATATTCTTTGCAGTAGAGCTTGGCGCGATCCTTTCGGCTTTGATCTTAGCGTTTCTTTTCAGAAAGGAAAAGGGAATAGTCGAGAAAACAGGTGAGCGCACCAAGGTTACGGATCATGCTCCGACAGTCCTTTTGTGCGGCGCTATTGTACTTCTTGTCGTCGCTTCGTTTATCCCCAACAAGCCTGACACAACAAACGGACTTATCTGCTGTGCGATGATGGTGATTGGTCTTATATATAATTATATAAGGAAGAAAGATGTTTCGGCAATTACCTCTCCGCTTAAGGAAATCGACTTTGAAACAATTGGTCTGCTTGTCGGTTTGTTTGTTATGATAGGCGGAATTTCTGCTCAGGGAGTTATTGATGCGGCGGCTGATCTCTTGGCTCAGGCAGGCGGCGGAAACATATTCTTCCTTTATACAGTTATTGTGTGGGCATCTGTTATCATCTCGGCGTTTATAGATAATATTCCTTATGTTGCAACCATGATACCGGTTATTGCAGGTCTTGCGACTACGCTTGGCGTAGACCCGACTGTTCTTTACTTTGGTCTTCTCTCGGGCGCAACATTGGGCGGAAACTGTACTCCCATCGGCGCGTCCGCTAATATCGCGGGAATAGGTATTCTTCGCAAAGAGGGATACACAGTTAAAAACGGCGACTTCTTTAAAATCGGGATCCCCTTTACCCTCGCCGCAATCGTTCCTGCCTATATCTATATCTGGGCAGTTTACGGCATCTAAAAACACAAAAGCAGAGAAGAAAATCTCTTCTCTGCTTGTTTTTTGCATAAAATTTATCGAAAAACGATAAAAATATATTGACAAACAAGAATATAACGTGTATTATGGTGGTAGAAAATGACAATTTGGAGGAAAACTTTATGATGAAAATATCAAGTAAGGCGTCAACAAATCTCTCAATAGCTTTGTCTATAGTGTTTTTTGTGGCTCTTGTAATAGGAATGGCGATTTTGCCTATGTTTGTAAAAATACTTATAGACACCCCTGATAATATCGGTTTCAGAGATTTCATAACGGATTGGGAGAGATTGTTCGTTCTTGTGGTTGCCTATTTGGTGTTTATTGTTGCTATGATTGCTGACGGTATTTTGTTTATGCTTCTCTTGAGAGTAAAAAATGAGCTCGTTTTTACGGATAAAAGCATAGCGCTTATCAGAGGCGTTTCGTGGTGTGCATTTGCCGTAGGTCTTTTGTTTTTGATTTTGGGTTATTACTTCCAGCTTGCTTTGGTTGTGTCCGCGGCGGCGGTTTTTCTCGGATTGTGTTTGAGGGTTGTTAAAAACGTTATTGAAAAAGCAACCGAAATCAAGTGCGAAAACGACCTTACAGTCTGATGGGGAGGTATAAGAGTGATAGTAATAAATCTCGACGTTATGATGGCAAAGCGCAAGATGTCGCTCGGAGAGCTGTCTGAGAGGGTAGGAATAACTCAGGCAAACCTCTCTATCCTTAAAAATAATAAGGCTAAGGCAATCAGATTTTCAACCCTTGATGCAATCTGCGAGGCTCTCGATTGTCGCATTGAGGATATTCTGGAGTACACAAACTCTTAGAGGAGGATTATGTATGGAGCAAAATATTGTAATGGAGCAAAATCAGCCTCAGCAGATGCCCGTAGAAAAGCAGAAAAGGGAATACACAGGTGCTGAATCTATTTTTGCCTGGCTTTCGATGCTTGCGGGATATGCATTTTTTAGGGTGATTCCCATAACTGAAAATTCCTTTGGCGCTCTTTTGTATATAATTGCCTTGTTTGCTGTTACCATGGTGTTTGTTCTTAAAAGGGGAGCAAAGCTGGGCGTTATGTCTGTGGGTGCAATGCTGCTGGCGATAACCGTTTCGCTTGCGCTGTTCTTCTCGTCAAATGGTTTTGTACATTTCTTTGCCTGGTGCTTTGCCGCTCTTTCGTATTGCTACTTTGTTTATTCCTGCTTTGGCAACACCCTTGAAAAAGGTTTTTCAGACTTTGTGGTTGCTGACTGTTTCAAGGCTCTGTTTGTTATGCCATTCACGTCCTTTGGCGAGGTCTTCTCGGCAATCGCCGGCAAGAACAATAAAAAGCACGGCAAAGTCGTTCTTAAGGTCTTGCTTGGCGTTGCCCTTGCGATAATTCCAACCGCCATTGTTGTTTCCTTGCTATCGTATGATAGTGGATTTACCAAGATATTAAACAGTATTTTCAAGTTTTCACCCGGAGATGTCGCTTCCCATATTTTCAGCGCATTGTTTGGAATATTGGTCGGTATGTTTATTTTCGGCGCTTATTCTTCCTCTTACGATAAAAAGTGTGGCGACACTGTAACGCTTGACGGCTGCCGCACGGCCGCCCAAAAGGCGCGGGTAATATCGGCCGTTACAATGCTTGTCGCAACGCTGCCCCTGCTTGCAATATACGTTATATTCTTTGTTTCGCAGTGGAAGTATTATGTTTCGGGCTTTGTTGGCGTGCTCCCCGACTCGACAAGCTACGCGCAGTATGCCAGAGAGGGCTTTTTTCAGCTCTGCGCCGTGTCGGTGATAAACCTTGTGGTTATTTTCGCAATTTACCTTTTTATGCGCCGCACCGGAAAATCTGTCGTGATGAAGATATTGTCGCTTATCTTTTCGGCGGCGACCCTTGCCCTTATCAGTACCGCTATGGCAAAAATGGCGCTGTATATAAATAAGTACGGTTTAACACCCAAACGGGTTTACTCCTCTTGGTTTATGTTGGTCTTGGCTTTGGTGTTCCTACTCGTTTGCATAAAGCAGTTTGCACCTAAGCTCAAGCTCGTGGCAACGGCCTTGCTTGTAACCGTTGTTATGTTTGCGGCCCTCGCTCTGTCGGGCGTTGAGTCGATAATCGCAAGATATAACGTAAACGGTTATCTTGCAGGAAATCTGGAGACTGTTGATGTTTATGCTCTCGAGGATCTGGGCGACAGCGCTGTGCCTAGCCTTGTAAAGCTTGCTAAGCACTATGATAAAGAAAACGGAACCTCGATTGCCGAGCAAATAAAGCTCACTGAGTCCTATGACGACGATTATTATTATATTTATGAAGACGACGAAATGAAAACCTATGATATGATTGTTGATGTGCTTAAGGATTATGTTTCTGAAAACAAGGACAATTCTGTCTTCTCGTTATCTCTCCCGCGCATTAATGCAAGAGCAGCGCTCAAAAGTGCTAAAATAATCTGATGTTCTCACAAAACACCCTATCAAAAGCGATTGCGCTTTCGATGGGGTGTTCTATATTTGTTAAAATGCACAAAACCTTTGGGCGAGAATTGTCGAATGTGATAAAATCCAACAAACCGAAAAAAATGCAAAAAAAGTTTAAAAAATGTGTTGACAAACCCCTGTTCAAAGGGTATAATAAGAAAGCTGTCCGCGAGAAGCG